>NZ_JAMQEX010000005.1:0-101726 GCF_033176295.1 Latilactobacillus sp. | reverse complement strand
ATCACTTAGAAGTTATAGCTCCGTAAGCAACATATAATATGTTATCACGATTAGAATTAAATAACAAGCGTTTTTCAAAAACATTTTAATTATTTATTTCCTCACTCATTACTGAGCTACTCGCTTGCGACAACTTTACTAGTATACCAACTTACAATAGCAGATACAAGGACTTTCTGAAAAAGATTCAAAAAAAGAAGACCCGCGACACAAATCCGTGTCTGCGGGTCTTCTCTTGTTATTAAGCGTATAGTTTAGCAACTTGTTTTTGTAATTCTGGATGTGCTAAGAATTCATCATAGTTTGTTTCGGCACGATCAACTAAACCGTTAGCTGAAACTTCAATGATGTGATCTGCAATTGTTTGAATAAATTGGTGATCATGAGATGTAAAGATCAAAGCACCCTTGAAATCGATCAAGGCATCATTCAATGATGTAATTGATTCCAAATCCAAATGGTTAGTTGGATCATCTAATAGTAAGGTATTTGATTTTTGAAGCATGATCTTAGATAGGATACAACGAACCTTTTCCCCACCAGAGAGAACATTAATTTCCTTCGTTACTTCATCCCCAGAGAATAACATTTTCCCTAAGAAACCACGTAAGAAGGTATTGTCGTCTTCACCCTTAGCGGCAAATTGACGTAACCAGTCTAAGATAATGAGTTGATCATCATTAAAGGCTGAGTTCGTATCTCTTGGTAAGTATGATTGTTGACTCGTCACACCCCATGTCACTGTACCACTATCTGGTTCTACTTCACCAGCTAAGATTTGCATTAAGACAGCTGTCGCAACGTCATTTCGTGAAACGATTGCTGCTTTTTCGTCTGGCTTAACTGAGAAGCTGATGTTATCTAACACTTTAACACCATCGATTGTTTTTGAGACGTTCTCAACCCGTAAAAGGTCATTTCCCAATTCGCGTTCGAAATCGAACTTAATGAATGGGTATTGACGTGAAGAAGGTTGGATGTCTTCTAATGTAATCTTCTCTAATTGCTTCTTACGAGAAGTAGCTTGTTTTGATTTTGAAGCATTAGCACTGAAACGTGCGATAAAGTCTTGTAATTCTTTGATTTGTTCTTCTTTTTTAGCATTAACGTTTGATTGTAACTTAGCTGCCAACTTACTTGATTCTAACCAGAAGTCGTAATTACCAACAAATGTCTTGATGCGACCAAAGTCCACATCACACATCATTGTACATACTTGGTTTAAGAAGTAACGGTCATGGGAAACAACAATAACGATATTCGGGAAGTCAGCCAAGAAGTTTTCTAACCATTCAACTGAGGCACTGTCCAAACCATTAGTTGGTTCGTCCAATAATAGGATATCAGGTTTGCCAAAGAGCGCTTGACCAAGTAAAACCTTAATCTTTTGCCCTTCCATCAATTCACTCATCTTCACATGGTGTAAAGATTCATCGATACCTAAAGCTTGGAGTAATTGAGCAGCTTCTGATTCAGCATCCCAACCATTCATTTCAGCGAATTCAGCTTCTAGATCAGCAGCCTTCATCCCATCTTCTTCAGTGAATTCAGCTTTAGCGTATAGGGCATCCTTAGCTTGCATCACTTCATATAACTTCTTATGACCTTGGATCACGGTCTCTAACACTTCAAATTCTTCAAAAGCGTAGTGATCTTGATTCAAACTCGACATCCGTTCATTAGGGCCCATTGAGATGTGGCCTGATGATGGTTGTAATTTACCTTCTAATAATTTTAGAAAAGTTGACTTACCTGCACCATTGGCACCGATCACGCCATAACAATTTCCAGGTGTAAACTTCAAATTAACGTCTTCATATAACTTACGCCCAGAAAGCGTTAAGCTCATTTCACTAACAGTTATCACTTGATTCCCTCACTTTTCTTTCATGACTCTAAAAAGCCAACCGTTTCATGTGAAACGGCTGGCTTTCTACCATTGACAATATATGCTTAACTCTAACATATCTAATGACTAGTTATCAACCAGGCTATTTGACCTTAGCAATCTTACCCTGTTGAATATAGACGCTTAGAATCCCGATATCGGCTGGGTTCACCCCACCAATCCGACTTGCTTGTGCAAGTGTTTCGGGTTGAATTTTTTGTAATTTTTGACGACCTTCTGTTGCAAGACCTTCAATTGCGTCGTAATCGATATTGGCTGGAATCTTCTTGGCTTCCATCCGTTTTAACTTCGCAATCTTAGCCTTTTCCTTATCAATATATCCTGCGTATTTGACTTGGATTTCAACTTGTTCCACAACACGGTTATCGATTCCTTCAACCGCTGGAATGAATTGAATTAAATCAGCATACTTCACTTCTGGTCGTTTTAAGAAGTCACTGGCTAAAACACCATCTTTAAGTGGCGCTTCACCCTTAGCAGCTAAAAAGGCTTGGATTTCTGGCGTTGGTTTTAAGCGAATCTTTTCTAAACGTGCTAATTCAGCTTCAACCGCTGCTTTTTTCACTTCATAACTGTCAAAACGGTCATCATTGATTAAACCTAATTCATGACCCTTTTCCGTTAAACGTAAATCAGCATTATCGTGACGAAGCATTAAACGGTATTCCGCACGTGAGGTTAATAGACGGTAAGGTTCCTTAGTACCCTTAGTAACCAAGTCATCGATTAAGACCCCGATGTAAGCTTCACTTCGATCCAAGATGAATGGGTCGCGGCCCGTTTGTTTAAGGGCGGCGTTAATCCCGGCCATCAAACCTTGACCAGCAGCTTCTTCATAACCTGAAGTGCCGTTCATTTGGCCAGCTGTATAAAGATTTTCAACCACTTTAGTTTCAAGGGTTGGTTTTAATTGCCATGGTTCAACGACATCATATTCAATCGCATAACCAGGGCGCATCATTTGGGCATTTTCTAACCCTTCGATAGAATGAATCATTTTGTGTTGGATTTCTTCTGGCATTGATGTTGAGAAATCACCAACGTAGTATTCTTCTGTTTCGCGGCCTTCTGGTTCCAAGAAAATTTGGTGGCGAGGCTTATCCGCAAAGCGGACGATTTTATCTTCAATTGATGGGCAATAACGTGGGCCGACACCTTCAATCACACCGGTAAACATTGGGGCGCGGTCGAGATTATCGCGAATCACTTGATGCGTCGTATCATTCGTGTACGTCATCCAACAAGAAAGTTGGTCTTTCAAATAAGCACTATCAGGTGTTTCGAAACTAAAGTGGTTCGGTTCCTTATCCCCTGGTTGTTCTTCCGTCTTTGAAAAGTCGATCGTTGTGCCGTCCACTCGTGGTGGTGTCCCCGTTTTAAAACGCGTCAACACAAAACCGTTATCTTCAAGACTCTCTGAAAGTTTAATAGAAGGAATTGAATTATTAGGACCTGATGAATACGTTAATTCACCAATGATAATCTTGCCTCGTGAGGCTGTTCCGGCTGTTAAAATCACACTGTCAGCACTGTAACGAGCACCCGTGTTAGTCACAATCCCTTTGCAGACACCGTCTTCAACGATCAATGATTCAGCAATGCCTTGACGGAGTGTTAAGTGCTCCGTCGTTTCGATTGTCCGTTTCATTGTCCGGTGATAGGCATGCTTATCAGCTTGGGCGCGTAATGCGCGGACAGCTGGGCCTTTACCTGTATTTAGCATCCGCATTTGGATGTAAGTCTTATCGATATTGCGGCCCATTTGACCACCCAAGGCGTCAATTTCACGGACCACGATGCCTTTTGCCGGGCCACCCAATGATGGGTTACATGGCATAAAAGCCACCATATCTAAGTTAATCGTTAATAATAATGTTTCGCGGCCCATTCGTGCAGCAGCTAATGCCGCTTCGGAACCCGCATGGCCGGCACCAACAACAATCACGTCGTAGTGCGCTACGTCATATTCTCGCATGTTTTGTTCTCCTTTAATATGGTTCAAGACCTATTTACCTAAACAGAATTGGCTAAAGAGTTCCGTAATCAATTCATCTGGTGCTGAATCCCCGGTAATCTCACCGAGCTTGTCCCAACAGTTGGTCATATCGATTTGGACGAGGTCAACTGGCATGCCAGCTGCAATCCCGCTAATAACTTCATCTAATGATTGTTGTGCTTGGTTTAATAAGCCAATTTGACGGGCGTTGGTAATCATCACCGTACTTTGGCTATTTTCAATCCCACCGAAGAAGAGTTTGGCGATTTGGGCTTCCAAATCAGTCACCCCTTCACTCGTTAAAATTGACGTTTGAATCACTTCATCCGCACGAACTAATGTTTGAAGTTCATCTAAGTCCAATTGATTAGGTAAGTCAGTCTTATTTAAAATAATGATCCGTTTCTTATCAGTTGTCGCCGTGATTAGTTCGCGATCTTCAATCGTTAAAGGTTCGCTTTGGTTTAGGACCAATAAAATCAAGTCGGCTTTGGTAATTGCTGCGCGACTTCTTTCGACCCCAATCTTTTCAACCTTATCTTCGGTATCATGAATCCCCGCCGTATCAACCAGCTTCAATGGTACGCCGCGGACGTTAACGTATTCTTCCAAAACATCACGGGTCGTTCCAGCAACATCCGTCACAATGGCTTTATCTTCATGTAAAAGATGGTTTAACAAACTTGATTTACCGACGTTTGGTCGCCCAACGATGGCCGTTGCCAACCCTTCACGCAAGACTTTGCCTTGTTGCGCTGTTTGGAGTAATTCACCAATTCGCCCTTTAACAAGTTCAGCTTTTTCAAGTAAAATCCGGGTCGTCATTTCATCCGTATCGTATTCGGGATAGTCAATGTTAACTTCGACTTGCGCCAATACTTCTAAGATTTCTTGGCGTAAATTCTTAATGAGATGCGTTAAGCTCCCATCCAATTGATCAACAGCAACTTGCATTGCCCGGTCAGTCTTGGCCCGGATAAGATCCATCACAGATTCGGCTTGGGTTAAATCAATCCGCCCGTTTAAAAAGGCCCGCTTCGTGAATTCACCTGGTTCGGCCATTCGTGCACCGTAACTCATCAATAGTTGCAAGATTCGGTTAGTCGCCACAATCCCACCATGACAATTAATTTCAATCACATCTTCGCGCGTAAATGTTTTAGGCGCTCGCATGACAGAAACCATGACTTCGTCGACCACCGCATCCGTTTTAGGGTCAATAATATGGCCATAATTAATCGTATGGCTCGCCACTTTATCGAGATCCTTGCCGCGATAAACCCGTTTAATGATGGCTAAACTGTCATCTCCTGAAAGACGCACAATTGAAATTGCCCCCTCACCAGGTGGTGTTGAGATCGCCGTAATCGTATCAAATTCTGTGACTGTCGTTGGCATTATAAAAGCTTCCTTCCTAAAATAGCTGCATAAAAAAAGCGCTTAGCGTCCACCCCTCCCGTCATTGCGTAAGGGGTGGACAAAGCACTTTCACTACTTTATCGATATTTAATTAGTTTCATTATACACGATTTCTATCGACCGTCAATTGACAAGTCTTAAAAAGAACGGGCTGATTCAACCACAATTACCCGGCGATCGCCGCGCCCTTCTGAGTGAGTTTGGACGTGACGGTTGTTCGTTAAATAGCCATGAACAATCTTCCGTTCAAACGCTGGCATTGGCTCTAAAGTGACCGCCTTACCAGTTGCGACCACTTCTCTGGCCGCCTTATCCGCTAAATGTTTAACAATTGTCGCTCTTCTTTGCCGATAATCGCCAATATCCAGCATCATCAACTGTTTTCCCTTGGTGTGATGATCGTAATACGTTTGCGCTAAATATTGGAGCGCATTGATCGTCTTCCCGTGTTTGCCAATCAGCAAACCTTCCTTAGTCGTCTTTAAATGGAAGATGACTTGCTTGTGTTCTTTTGTAACGGTCATCGTAACCGGCGTGCCAATCTGTGCTGTTATGTCGGTAATGTATTGCTTTAAAGCTTCGATCGTCGCCTCACGACTCTGACGCATTGGGGCCTTTTCTGGCTGATCTGCTGGTTCAGTTGCCACGTCTTCAACGCTTGGTTGTTCCGGTTCAACTGGGGTTGGCTCAGCGACCGTTATCGGATTTAACGTAACGATTGCTGGTTGCTTACCAAAACCTAAAAAACCTTTCTTACCTTCTTCAAGGACATCAACTGTGACCTTATCACGCGTTAATTTTAACGCTGCTAACCCCGCATCAATTGCGGCTTGAATATCCTTACCTTCAAAAGTTGGCATTTTTAAACCTCCGCTCATTAAGCGTCAGTTTGTCACTGGACGCTTATTTTTATCTAATATCAGTATAACATGCCCGCTTTTTAAGCGACACTTAATCTAAATCGGTAGCGGTTAGTTCTAAAAAGAGCGCCACATCTTGGGCAATCGAGTCCGCCGCTGCTTGCCAAAATGCCGGTTGCATCAAATCAACGCCTAAGTGTTTTTGCGCCAATTCTTCAGTACTCATATTGGCTGTGTCTTGCAAGAGTGCGATATAATCCGCTTCAAAGTGCGGCACACTTTGCGCCTTGGCGTAAATTCCCATTGAAAAGAGATATCCAAATGTATACGGGAAGTTATAAAATGGCACATCATCAAAGAAGAAATGTTGTTTGTCCGCCCAGAATAATGGGTCATAATCCGTTAGCGCATCCGCATAGGCTTCCTTTTGGGCGCTCAACATGATGCCTTTCAAATCGTCAGGCGTTAGTAGTCCTTGTTGCCGCATTTCATAGAAACGATGTTCAAATAAATAGCGCGCATGAATATTCATAAACATATCGATGGCGTTCGTTATTTTTTGATCGAGTAAGTTAATCTTCGTTGCGCGATCTTGTGCTTCATTGACCGTTGCGTCGACCACGATTAATTCCGCCAACGTCGAAGCTGTTTCGGCGACGTTCATCGCGTAATCTTGGCGCCAGCCAGGTAATTGATTAATCATCATCGTATGAAAGCCGTGCCCTAATTCATGCGCCAAAGTCGAGACGCCGCCGGGTGTGCCATCATAGGTCATGAAAATTCTAAAATCATTCGTCTCGGGTAAATCGGTCATGTAGCCACCCGGTTGTTTACCCGGTCGATCTTCCGCTTCAATCCACTGCTTTTCAAATGCCGTTTGTGCGACGGCTGCCATTTTCGGACTGAAATCCCGGAAATGCGCAATGATAAATTCAGCAGCTTCGTCATACGATTTTTTAGTCATCTGGAAATCATCAACAACGACCGGTGCCCAAGTATCTTGCCAAGCTAACTGCTTTTTACCCATTAAAGCGGCCTTCCGGTTCAAAAAAGCAACCAGTGGTGCTTTATTTTGGCTGACTACCGACCACATCGCATCCAGTGTGGCTGGTTGCATCCGGTTATATTCCAGCGGTTTTTTCATAAAGTCGGTGGTCCCATGAGCTTGGTAAGTCGTTAATCTAAAACCAGCTAGGTGATTCAAGGTATCCGCCAACATTGGTGAGAAACGATCCCAAGTTTGTTGCCAATTTTTAAAAACCACTTCGCGAACTTTAGAATCTGGATCTGATTCAAACTTATTTTGAGCCTGCCCAGCTGATAAGGTTTGATCTAAATAAGGAATCTGGGTTTCCGCAACGATCGTATCGTAGTGATCACTCCAGCCTTGCAAACCATCGAGTGCCAATTGATCCAATAATTTTTCGGTTTGTTCATCTAATAAGTCCGCCCCTTGCTGGCGTTTTTCCCGTAGGTTGAACTGAATCGGCGCAAAGGCTGGTTGGCTGACTAATGTTTCGAATTGTTCAACAGTCAAGGCCACCAATTTTTTCGTCAATAAGACATCAATTTGACGGGCGGTATTTTGCAATTGATTAATCCGGTCCATCATGGATGCCACTTGTTGGTTGCGTTCGTCAACCGATTGAATCATGTTGACAAAACTGCCCGTTTGCTTCAACCCGGATTCAATTTGTTGTAATTGCATCGTGATGGCCTGCATTTGTTCAAAGGCTGGTTCATCAAACACAAATTGCCAGTCACTTGTCATTTTTAAAACAACCGGAATCTGTTGCCCCAATGCTTGGAGTCGATTTTCTAAGGCTGGTGAGGCTAAGCCCCCTTTAAAAATGGTTTCTAAATCCCATTGTTCTGAGTAAGTCATATCCTTGCCCTCCGCTTTTCAACTATTGCGCCTATTATAACGAATTTTAACGACCAGTGCGACGATTTTAAACGGCCGCCTACTAGACATTTAATTTAAATCTGTTATATTAGCGATGTAAGCAGATACATAACTGCTAGGAAGGCGATGCTGAACATGACCATTGAACAAATACCAGCCAACACATTGGCAGATTTAGCCGCATTATTAAATAGGCGTGAAGTCCCTGACGAAATCATGGCGACCGGACCAGAATTGATCCAGTACGGTCAACATCTCAAGGCTAGCCAACTATCAGATGAAGCCCACCTCGGCAGCGATCTAGGTGGTGCCGGTCTTTTAACCCTTATCGAACAAGCTAACACGGCGTTTTTCGATCACTTTCATCTCTTTGGTGATGCAGCCCCGATCGACACCAAATTAACGCGCAAAGTGGTCACGCTCTATCATCTAAAACCAATTGATGACCAGCACTTCTTATTCCGCTTGAAGCAGTTGGATTATTAAAACACAAAAAAGACCGACCAGCATAAAATGCTGGTCGGTCTTTTAATTTTAAAATTAACGTTTTTTCGTTGCTTTCTTACGTGCTTTAGCAAGTGCTTTTTCCCGATCACGTTTAACTTGTTCTTTAGCTTCACGTTCCCGACGGATCTTGAATGGATTTTGAATCACCATTGTTTGACCAACAGAAAAGGCATTTGTAACTACCCAGTAAATTGAAACGGCTGACGCAATGTTCATCGCCATCACGAAAATCATGATTGGCATTACCCAGAGCATTGCGGTCGTTGTGGCATTCTTCGTTGGTTGTGACATCATCGTTAAATATGATGTGGCAAACGTAAAGACGGCCGCCAAAATCGCCATAATAAAGTACGGATCAGCTTTACCAAGTTGCATCCATAAGAATGACCCACTCTTCAAAGCAGATGTCCGGTAGATGGCTTGATACAAGGCAATCAAGACTGGCATTTGGACCAATAATGGTAAACAACCAATCACAGGATTGACCCCTGCTTCAGCGTAAAGTTTCTGTGTTTCTTCACGTAATTTTTGTTGTGTTTCAACATCTTTAGAAGCGTATTTCTTTTGAAGGGCTTGAATTTCAGGTGCCACTTCTTGTTGCTTCATCATTGTCTTACTTTGCCACCAAGTTAATGGCAAAATAATCAACCGGATAATAATAGTAAAGGCAACGATGGCCCAACCATAACTACCACCAAAGATATCAGCTAACCACAACAGGAATCGTGAGAAGTTATAAATAATATAGTGATCCCAGAAACCAGTGCTAGCACTGCTAACAGGTGCAGTACTACACCCAGCAGCAATTAGCATAAATAAGAATAAACTAGCGACTAATAATAGTCGTTTGCGATTTTTTGAATTCACTCTCAATCCCTCACTTATTCAGAAGCAGAATCTGCTTCTTCCTTTAATAACTTAGCTAGCTTGAAGACATGGATTAAATTTTGTTTTGTTTCTGCCATCGTTAATTGGTTAGCGCCACGTCTTGCGATCACCAAAAAGTCAACGGGTTGCAACAAATCTGGTTTCAACTCCGTAATACTTTGGCGAATATAACGTTTCACCTGATTACGCATCACTGCGTTACCCACTTTTTTACCGACAGAAAGACCGACTCTAAAATGTTTTTGACCAGGTTTATCTAAGCGGTAAACCACAAAATTGCGGTTGGCCACTGATTGACTTGCATCAAAAACCGTTTGGAAATCTTGTTCTTTTTTAACACGGTACGACTTTCTCATAATTCACTCCGGCATTTCTATTAATAAATTGAGGATAATAAAAAAACCACTGAAGCATCAGTGGCCTATGCAGATAATACTTTTCTGCCCTTAGCACGGCGTCTTGCAAGTACCTTGCGACCGTTCTTAGTATTCATACGTTTCATGAAACCATGAACACGTTCTTTATGGCGTTTCTTTGGTTGAAATGTTCTCTTTGTAGTCATTAATCTGGCACCTCCTAATTGACTATGTCTATTGTTTTCTTATCTGAGAAACAACTGGCGGCAATAACCACCTATGACATTCACTAAAATATAATAGCATATTTCTATAGAAGTTAAAACACTTTCTGTAAAAAAATTCGTTAAATTTGGTTGTCCACAGATCTGAAAAATTTTGTTTTTCTTGTGGATAACCTGAATAGTCGATTTTAACATAATTTTTATCCCCAGCAAACCTACCAGAGTTATCCAGAGAATCACAGGGTGTTTATTAGTTATCCACACCTGTTTTTAACGTTGTGAATAAGTCTGAAGAACCCGCACTATGAAAGCGTCTATTTTCAATTCGTTTTTGTGGATAACTCTAAAATTGCTGTGTATTTCTCAGTTGTCCACACCCCAGAATAAAAGTTATCCGCCTCGTTGTGGATGAGTGCATAACTTTTTATTTTTATCCTGTGGATTTTGTTCTTGTTGTGGAAAACTTTTTTTTAGAATGCTAGAATGTATTTAGTCTTTCTTTATTGAGTATTTTTCAATAAAGTGGTGATTTTATGTGAGGAGGACACGCTACATGCCTGATCTTCAGGAACTTTGGAATTATCTGCAAGAAAAATTCCAAACCGATCTAACCACGGTTGGCTTTAACGCTTGGATTAAAACCGCTAAGCCGCTTGCTTTTAGAGCTAACGAACTACTAATTGAAGTGCCTTCTGTCTTGCACAAAGAATACTGGGAAAATAACTTGGCGACTAAAGTCGTTGAAGGGGCCTATGAGTTTGCGGAAATCGAGCTGACCCCTATTTTTGTGTTACCTGGTGAATCTGACAACTTAACACCGCTTGAACCAGAAGAAGAACACGTTTTAACGAAGGCTGAAACACCAACCTTTTTACGTGAAACGCATTTAAATAGTAAATATACATTTGATACGTTTGTCACTGGGAAAGGCAATCAAATGGCCCACGCTGCGGCGTTGGTGGTTTCCGAAGAACCCGGTGTCTTATACAATCCCCTCTTCTTATATGGTGGTGTTGGTTTAGGTAAAACCCATTTGATGCAAGCAATTGGTCACCAATTACTCGAATCAAAACCCGAAACGAACGTTAAGTACGTGACGAGTGAGGCTTTTGCCAACGATTTTATCAATTCGATTCAAACGAAGAATCAAGAGAAATTTAGACAAGAATACCGGAACGTCGACCTTTTATTAGTGGATGATATTCAATTTTTCGCTGATAAAGAAGGAACGCAAGAAGAATTCTTCCATACATTTAATGATCTCTATAATGATAAGAAACAAATTGTGTTGACCTCTGATCGCCTCCCAAATGAGATTCCCAAGCTGCAAGAACGCTTGGTTTCTCGGTTTAAATGGGGGTTACCAGTCGATATCACGCCACCTGATCTTGAGACGCGAATTGCGATTTTAAGAAATAAAGCCGATGCGGAACATCTGGAAATTCCAGAAGATACGCTCAGTTATATTGCTGGGCAAATCGATTCCAACGTTCGGGAATTAGAAGGCGCACTCGTGCGGGTCCAAGCCTATGCAACGATGCAAAACGCTGAGATTACAACCAGTCTAGCGGCCGACGCGCTCAAAGGCTTGAAACTCAACGGTAAATCTAGTCAGCTCTCGATTGCCAAGATTCAATCGGTGGTTGCTAAATATTACAGCTTAACCGTTGCTGATCTTAAAGGTCGCAAGCGGGTCAAAGAGATTGTGTTGCCGCGCCAAATCGCAATGTACCTTGCTCGCGAAATGACCGACAGCTCATTACCTAAAATTGGCCAAGAGTTTGGCGGTAAAGATCATACGACCGTCATGCATGCTCATGAACGGATTAGTCAAAGTTTGACAACCGATCAAAACCTAAAAGATGCCATTTTGGATTTAAAGAACACAATGAAGTCTTAAAAATGGGTTGTGGATAAAGGTAAAAGTTATCCTAAGGATTTCTCACATTTTATCCACAGGTGGAAAACTATGAGATTCTTGGCTTTCAATACTTATCCACAGGTTCCACAGGCCCTACTACTATTACTTTAAAATCTTTTAATATATATATAATATTCACCCTCGGAGGTAGCACCTATGAAATTTTCAATTAACCGCGCCCTATTTATCAAAACGCTCAATGATGTGCAACGGGCCATTTCAGCTAAAACAACGATTCCGATCCTAACAGGGCTTAAACTTGTTCTATCGCAAGAAGGCTTGACGCTAACCGGTAGTGATGCGGATATCTCAATTGAAGCAACATTGTCAGCCTCAGATGAAAAAAACCAATTAGTCGTCGAAGAAGTTGGCGAAATTGTGTTACCAGCACGTTTCTTTAGTGAAATCGTTAAAAAATTACCAGAAGATCAGATGCGAATTGCAGTTGGAAATAATTTCCAAACAACAATTCGCTCCGGTAAATCAGAATTTACAATCAACGGGTTAGACGCTAATAGTTATCCACACCTTCCTGAAATTGCAGGGCAAAATACATTTAGCATCAGCACTGATGTTTTGAAACAACTCATTCACCAAACCGTCATCGCTGTTTCTAATCAAGAAAGTCGCCCAATCTTAACTGGGGTCCACTTGGTCCTAGCCAATGGCGAAATGTTAGCCGTTGCGACTGATAGCCATCGTTTAGCACAACGTAAATTAACAGTTGCGCTTCCAAATGATGCCAATTATGACGTCATCATTCCTGGTAAGAGTTTGGTAGAACTTTCAAGAACGCTTGCGGATGATGCCGAAGACGTTGAAATTCGGATTGCTGAAAACCAAGTCCTCTTTAAAGCTGGCAACTTAGCCTTTTATTCACGCTTATTAGAAGGTAACTATCCTGATACAGCACGTTTAATTCCAACTTCATCAAGTACCCAAATCGAATTTAACGCGCCAGTCTTATTGGCCGCTATCGAACGGGCGTCATTGTTATCCCATGAAAGTCGGAATAACGTTGTCCGTTTAACACTCGACACAGAGGCTAACACAGCGATTATTTATGGTAATTCACCAGATGTGGGGAATGTTGAAGAAGCCCTTCAATTTGAAAACCTCACGGGTGAATCCCTTGAAATTTCATTTAACCCTGACTACATGAAGGATGCCTTGCGTTCATTTGGCCAAACAACAATCGTGATTAACTTTACGGCTGCTTTACGACCATTTACGTTGGTTCCAAGTGAAGATCAAGAACACTATATTCAATTGATCACACCAGTCCGGACATTCTAAAATTAAATAACAACTCAAAAACGCCTCGATGAGAGGCGTTTTTTTGTGAACTAGAATTAAAATAAATTCGGTTACAGCGATTTAAGATATTTCTAGTAGGAGAGGGGTAATTTTGTCAAAAACGCTGAGAAAGCATTTTAACCATGTTTATTTGTTTTTAGTGCTAAAAAAGTCTATAATTACTAGGTATAACGGATCGTTATTTTTCCAGTAATTAATATCGTTAAGAATGGTGGGTTAATATGACACAAGAAATTAAACTTGAGGCTGAATTCGTCACATTAGGACAACTCCTAAAAGAAGCCGGCATTATTGAAACGGGTGGCAAAGCCAAATGGTTCCTAAGAGAAAATACGGTTTTAGTCAACGGCGAACCTGATGATCGACGTGGCCGGAAGTTATATCCAGAGGATGTCATTGAAGTCCCAGATAACGGCCAATTCATCGTTAAACAACAAGAAAGATTGTAGGCAGCTATGTATCTAAGCGAACTACAACTGAATCATTATCGTAATTATGAGTCAGTTGATGTGCACTTTTCACCGGATACGAACGTCTTGATTGGTGAAAATGCGCAGGGGAAAACGAACTTACTAGAAGCAATCTACGTTTTAGCCTTGGCCCGCTCACATCGCACGAATACCGATCGCGAATTAATTCAATGGCATGAAGATTTCGCTAAAATTACCGGCTTGGTCCAACGTTCTGCAGGGAAAACCCCGTTAGAACTCGTTTTAAGCCAAAAAGGTAAAAAGGCGAAGGTCAATCATTTAGAACAGGCCAAGTTATCACAATATATTGGTCAGCTAAACGTCGTGTTATTTGCGCCGGAGGATTTAAACATCGTTAAGGGTTCGCCCGCTGTGAGACGTCATTTCATTGATATGGAATTCGGGCAGATGAGTAGCAAGTATCTCTATAATATTTCGCAATACAAATCAATTCTGAAACAACGTAATCAATATCTTAAGCAACTCCAACGGCGCCAAGCCAAGGATCTTGTTTATTTAGGTGTTTTATCGGATCAATTAGCGGCTTACGGGGCGGAAGTGACCGTGGCCCGGCGCCAGTTTCTCCAACAAATGGAAAAATGGGCCCAAAAATTGCATCAGGAGATTACGAAGGATCGGGAAGTCTTGACGTTTAAATATCAAAGTCAGATTCCAGAAGAACAATTGGATCAAAGTGTCGAAGAATTCTATCAACAATTTCAAACCTTGTATGAGAAACAACAAATCCGTGAGGTTGAACAAGGCACGACGTTGATTGGTCCCCACCGCGATGATGTTCAATTTTTAGTCAACGATAAGGATGTGCAGGCCTTTGGTTCCCAAGGGCAACAACGGACAACCGCGTTGAGTGTCAAATTGGCCGAAATTGACTTGATGAAGGCCCAAACCGGGGAATACCCGATTTTATTACTGGACGATGTGTTGTCGGAATTAGACGATTTACGCCAAACACATTTGTTGAAGACGTTCCAAAACAAGGTCCAAACATTCCTCACGACAACCAGTTTAGAGAATGTTAAAAAAGAAATTATTGCGACGCCGCGCGTGTTTACAGTCACCAACGGGGTCGTCACAGAAGAACAAGTAGAATAGTTGGCATAATAAGACGATCAAATGGAGGTATTTTTCTTGGCAGATGATCAATTGAACAAAGAAACAGAAGCCCAAATTGAGGCAAAAGAAGAACGGGCCAAATCTTATGATGCGAGCCAAATTCAAGTCTTAGAAGGACTCGAAGCGGTTCGTAAACGACCAGGGATGTACATTGGGACAACGAGTTCTCAAGGGTTACATCATTTGGTTTGGGAAATTATTGATAACGGGATTGATGAAGCGCTCGCTGGGTTTGCGACTGAAATTAACGTTGTCGTTGAACCTGATAATAGTATTACGGTGACCGATGATGGCCGGGGGATTCCAGTTGGGATTCAAGCTAAAACGGGTAAATCAGCGCTAGAAACCGTCTTTACGATTTTGCATGCCGGTGGTAAATTTGGCGGCGGCGGGTACAAAGTTTCTGGTGGGTTGCATGGTGTTGGGGCCTCAGTCGTTAATGCCTTGTCAACCGGATTAGATGCCGTTGTTACACAAGGCGGCAAGCGTTATTACATCGATTTCAAACGTGGGAAAGTTCAAACACCAATGAAAATGATCGGCGACGCACCCGAACATGAACATGGGACTAAAGTCCATTTCGTGCCAGATCCTGATATTTTCACGGAAACGACAATCTATGACGATAAAATTTTAACGACTCGGATTCGCGAATTAGCATTCTTGAATAAGGGCTTAAAATTGACGTTTACCGACAAACGGGCTGATACCCATGAAAAACTTGAATTCCACTATGAAGGTGGGATTAAGAGTTACGTTGAATTCTTAGACGAAAAGAAGGAAACACTCCTTGATGAACCAATCTATGTTGAAGGTGAACAAAACGGGATTACCGTTGAAGTGGCGCTTCAATATACGAATGATTATCGGACCAATTTGTTAACATTTGCCAACAATATCCATACCTACGAAGGTGGGACGCATGAATCCGGCTTTAAGACGGCTTTAACGCGGGTCATTAACGACTACGCAACAAAGCAAAATATCTTCAAAGCAAGTGATGCAAACCTTTCAGGGGAAGATGTTCGTGAAGGGTTAACGGCTGTTGTCTCAGTTAAACATCCAGATCCTCAATTCGAAGGTCAAACTAAGACGAAGTTAGGCAATGCGGATGCTCGTTCAGTTACTGATCGGATGTTCTCAGATCACTTTACGAAGTTCTTGATGGAAAACCCATCAATCGCTCGTCAAATCGTTGATAAAGGCTCATTGGCGGCCAGAGCACGCTTAGCTGCTAAACGCGCGCGTGAAGTTACACGGAAGAAAAATGGTCTTGAAATCTCTAATTTACCTGGTAAGTTAGCTGATAACAGTAGTAAAGATCCTGAAATCTCAGAATTATTCATCGTCGAAGGGGATTCTGCCGGCGGTTCAGCGAAATCAGGTCGTTCACGTTTAACGCAAGCTATCTTGCCAATTCGTGGGAAAATCTTGAACGTTGAAAAAGCTAGCATGGAAAAAATCTTAGCGAATGAAGAAATTCGGACGCTCTTTACGGCCATGGGAACAGGCTTTGGACAAGAATTCGATGTCGAAAAGGCCCGTTATCATAAATTGATTATCATGACCGATGCCGATGTCGATGGCGCCCATATCCGGACGTTATTATTGACGTTATTCTATCGTTACATGCGCCCAATCGTTGAAGCTGGCTACGTCTATATCGCGCAACCACCTTTGTACCGGGTTAAACAAGGTAAGATGATGCGCTATATCGATTCTGATGAAGAATTGCAAGATGTCTTAGGCACCCTACAACCAAGTCCTAAACCAGAAGTACAACGTTACAAAGGGTTAGGTGAAATGGATGCCAGCCAATTATGGGAAACAACGATGGATCCTGAAAACAGACGGATGCTCCGCGTTAACGTGGAAGATGCTGAAGAAGCGGACCAAATTTTCGAAATGTTAATGGGTGATCGTGTTGAACCAAGACGCCTATTCATCGAAGAAAATGCCGTATACATGGATCCAAAGAGTATTGATGCGTAGTAATCTACTGATCAATGAAGACTGACTGAGAGGGGTTTAATAGATTAATGGCAAACGAAAATGGCCAAGATGGTCGGATTGAAAACGTCAATTTATCTAAAACAATGCGTAAATCATTCCTTGAATACGCAATGAGTGTCATTGTTGCCCGTGCTTTACCAGACGTTCGTGATGGTTTAAAGCCCGTACAACGCCGTATTTTATACGGGATGAGTGAATTAGGGGTTACCCCTGAAAAACCTTATAAGAAGTCCGCCAGAATCGTTGGGGACGTTATGGGGAAGTACCATCCACATGGTGATTCAGCGATTTATGAAGCAATGGTGCGGATGGCACAAGAATTTAGTTATCGTTACATGTTAGTTGATGGTCATGGGAACTTTGGGTCTGTCGATGGTGATGGCGCGGCTGCGATGCGTTATACCGAAGCCCGGATGAGTAAAATGGCTGTTGAAATGTTACGCGATATCAACAAAAATACAATCGATTATGTGCCTAACTACGATGAATCAGAACGCGAACCCGCTGTTTTACCAGCGCGCTTCCCGAACTTGTTAGTCAATGGGGCAACCGGGATTGCGGTCGGGATGACGACCAATATTCCACCGCATAATTTGGCTGAAGTGATCAGTGCCATCCATATTTTGATGGATAATCCTGATGCAACAACCGCCGATTTGATGGATGCTTTACCAGGACCTGACTTCCCAACTGGTGGGTTAGTAATGGGTAAATCTGGCATTCGTCATGCGTATGAATCCGGTAAAGGGACGATTACGTTGCGGGCCAAAGTCGATGTTGAAGTTAAGAAAAACGGTCGCGAACGGATTATCGTGACTGAAATTCCTTACATGGTCAACAAAGCAAAATTGGTCGAAAGAATTGCCGAATTAGCACGGGACAAGCGTCTTGAAGGAATCACCGATTTAAACGATGAATCTGATCGCGACGGGATGCGGATTGTGATTGATGTTCGCCGTGATATGAGTGCTTCAGTGATTTTAAATAATCTCTACAAACTCACACCATTACAAACCTCATTCTCATTCAACATGGTGGCCATCGTTAACGGTGCCCCAAAAGTCTTAAGCTTAAAATCAATTCTTGAACACTACTTAGTGCATCAAGAAGAAGTGATTCGTCGTCGGACTGAATTTGATTTGAAGAAAGCCGAAGCAAGAGCCCATATCTTGGCCGGTTTGCGAATTGCATTGGATCATATCGATGCTATTATTCAAATCATCCGGAGTTCAAAGACTGGCGATACCGCTAAAGTCTTGTTGATGGAACGTTATGACTTATCTGACAAACAAGCCCAAGCTATTTTGGATATGCGACTCGTTCGTTTAACCGGTTTGGAACGTGACAAAGTTGAAAATGAATACAATAATTTGATGGCGTTGATCACTGATTTGAAAGATATCTTAGCCAAACCAGAACGGATTAAGAAAATTATTTATGATGAATTGTTAGAAATTCAAAGTAAATTTGGCGACAAACGTCGGACTGAATTATTGGTCGGCGAAGTCCTCAGTATCGAAGATGAAGACCTAATCGAAGAAGAAGATGTAGTGATTGCCTTGACGCATAACGGCTACATCAAACGCTTGCCAGCGAGTGAATTTAAAGTTCAAAATCGTGGCGGCCGTGGGATTCAAGGGATGGGTGTTCACGATGATGATTTCATCGAACACTTAATCTCAACTTCAACGCATGAAGTGCTCCTCTTCTTTACGAATACTGGGAAAGTTTACCGTGCTAAAGGGTATGAAATTCCAGAATACGGTCGAACAGCCAAGGGGATTCCAATTATTAATCTCTTAGGGATTAATTCGGATGAACGCGTTCAAACTGTGGTCAATATCGGTAAGGAAGTCAAGCCTGAACAAGCCTTGTTCTTCATTACCCGCTTAGGGACGGTTAAACGAACGGCCGTTGGCGAATTTGCCAATATCCGGAGCAACGGTCTGAAAGCATTGACCTTGCATGAAGATGATGAGTTGAGTAACGTCTTAATGACTGATGGTCAACAAAACATCTTTATCGGGACGCATAATGGTTACGCCGTTTCCTTCAGTGAAACAGCCGTTCGTTCAATGGGTCGGACAGCAGCCGGCGTTCGTGGGATTCGTCTACGCGAAGGCGACTACGTTGTTGGTTCTGACTTGTTGATTCCGGGCCAAGAAATCTTAGTGATTTCTGAAAAAGGTTACGGGAAACGAACAGCCGTTAGCGATTACCCAATCAAGGGTCGTGGTGGTAAAGGGATTAAGACTGCCAATATCACTGAAAAGAATGGCCCATTAGCCGGGATTGCAGCAGTAACTGGTGAAGAAGACATTCTCTTGATTACTGATACCGGCGTCTTGATTCGTTTCAAGGTGGCTAACGTGTCACAAACCGGTCGGGCAACACTTGGTGTGCGCTTGATTCGTGTGGATGACGAAGCGAAGGTGGCAACAATGGCCAAAGTCGAAGCTGAACCAGATGAACCTGAAACACAAAATGCAACGACTGAACCAACAGTGCCAACTGAAAATGTAACGGACACTGGCTTAGCACAAGTTGATGATTTATTAGCCCGTGCTGAAGAGAATCAAAACGAACCAAATAACGACTAATTTAAAAAAATAAAAATCGTTTTTGCGTAATTACACTTGTAAGGATTAACAAGCGTGTTAGCAAAAACGATTTTTTTAAGTTTGTATTTACGTGCTATTTATGATAGACTTTTATCTTGTGAGTATCTGTGATTTAGGCACAGGGTCTAAATCGTGAGGCTAATAGTAATATTAGTCAGTTACTCCTTGTTCTTACACAGGTAAGAACCTAAAGTCCATAAGGAGGTGAACAGTCATGGCTCAATCAAAATACGAAGTTACTTATATCATCTCAACAACACTTGATGAAGAAAGTAAAACAGCCCTTGTCAACCGTTTCGACGGCATCTTAAAAGACAACGGTGCTGAAGTGGTTGATTCAAAAGACTGGTCAAAACGTCGTTTAGCTTATGAAATCAACAATCAACACGAAGGCATTTACCATATCGTAAATGTTTTAGCTGATAATGATGAAGCTTTAAACGAATTTGATCGTCTAGCTAAGATTGATGGCGCAATTTTACGTCATATGATCGTTAAACGCGAAGACTAATTTTGAATTGTAATATTGAATAGAGGGGAGCTGACAGAATGATTAATCGAGTTGTACTCGTTGGTCGGCTAACACGCGATGTTGACTTACGTTACACTTCTAGTGGTGCTGCAGTTGGGACTTTCTCAATGGCAGTTAACCGTCAATTCACGAACGCTAACGGCGATCGTGAAGCAGACTTTATTAATTGTGTCATTTGGCGTAAATCAGCGGAAAATTTCGCTAACTTTACTAAAAAGGGCTCATTAGTAGGGGTTGATGGCCGTCTACAAACTAGAAATTATGAAAATCAACAAGGTCAACGTGTCTACGTGACTGAAGTGGTTGTCGATAATTTCTCATTGTTAGAATCACGGACAACAACAGAGCAACGGCAAGGTGATGGCGCAAGTCAGAACTTTAATAGTAATCAAAGCAATGGTAGCCAACAATCTGGATTTACCAGCCCTCAACAAACGGGTAACGCACCAGCCGCAAATAACACTCAAGCCGATCCATTTGCAAATAATGGTCAAGCGATTGATATTTCGGATGATGACTTACCTTTCTAAAATAAACTGTTTTGGAAGGAGGAACTTTCAATGGCTCAACAAAGAAGAGGCGGCAACCGTCGTCGTCGTAAGGTTGATTTCATCGCTGCTAACCACATCGAATATATCGACTACAAAGACACTGATTTATTGAAACGTTTTATCTCAGAACGTGGTAAGATTTTACCTCGTCGGGTATCTGGTACAAGTGCTAAGAACCAACGTCGTTTGACAATTGCAATCAAACGCGCACGGATCATGGGCTTATTACCATTCGTTACAGAAGACTAAAAATTAATTTTAGAGTCATCAACCAAGTTCACTTGGTTGGTGACTTTTTTAGTTTCCAAGAGGCGAACATGGGATTAAATTGCGGGCTGAGAGCGGTTTTTAATTGGTATTTGTGCTAGAATAAAGTATGATTCTTTAAGATTTAGTAAAGAACCAAGTTGTTCAAATCAAGATGTGCTGCCTAAAATACTTGTTTCTTTAGAGTTAAGGAGTTTACATGAAAAATAAAATTAAGCAATTAAAATTACCGCAGTTTTTAGATGATGCGCGCTTGCGGATGGTGGCCCTAGTCTTATTAGGGTTGACCGCCGTCAGCCTGATCTTTGCAGCGATGTTAAATTGGCTCATCGCTTTGATTTTGTTCGTGCTCTTAATTGGGACCTTAATCACCGTCTTGTACGCGATTGAGACGGTCACGGAAAATAC
This sequence comes from Latilactobacillus sp., assembly GCF_033176295.1. Classification (NCBI taxonomy): domain Bacteria; kingdom Bacillati; phylum Bacillota; class Bacilli; order Lactobacillales; family Lactobacillaceae; genus Latilactobacillus; species Latilactobacillus sp. The sequence goes on along the minus strand of NZ_JAMQEX010000005.1, from coordinate 80,427 downwards.
TGCCAAGTATGTTTCGGATTTGTCCTACCGGATTAAACGGGGCGAACAAGAGGCCTTAATCAAGATGCCAATCGGAATTTTGCTCTACAATGAAAAAGGCGAAATTCAATGGACCAATCCTTATTTACAACAATACTTGGGGAATAAGGAAGTCCTTGGAAAAACGATTAAAGAAGTCGATCCGGAATTGGCCGAATTAGTCGTCCAAAATGAAGATTCCAACGAAACTAAGCTCGTTCACTGGGGCGATAATCAATTCCAGATTATCATTCAAGAAAGTATCGGGGTGGTTTACCTTCTCGATATCACGCGGTATGCGGCTATTGAAGATCGTTATGAAGACGAACAGGTTGCAATCGGCCAAGTCTTTTTAGATAATTATGACGAAATCACCCAAACAATGGATGATCAAGCTATTTCTAATCTGAATAACTACGTCACTAACGAGCTCTCTCGGTGGGCTAATCAGTTCCAAATGTTCTTAAAACGGGTTGATGATGATCATTTCTTCGTCCTCGCCTACGCCAAGTCGCTCCACGCGGCTGAAAAAGAGAAGTTTAAGATTCTCGATGAGATTCGTGAAGAAACTTCAAAACAAAACTTCCCGTTAACCTTGAGTGTTGGCTTTGCCTATGGGGAATCTGATTTAGCCGTTTTAGCGACGACTTCTCAGAGTAATTTAGATTTAGCTCTTGGCCGTGGTGGTGATCAGGTGGTCGTTAAGGCTAACGATGGTCAAGCCCGGTTCTACGGTGGTAAAACGAACCCGATGGAAAAACGGACTCGAGTGCGTGCGCGCATGATTTCGCAAGCCTTACAGGAAGTTTTCAAGCAGGTCGATTCAATTTTTGTCATGGGGCATATTCGACCTGATATGGATGCGCTCGGTGCGTCCTTTGGGATTCGACGGATTGCTGAAATGAACGGCAAGAAATGTTATGTCGTGGTTGATCAAAATAATATTCATACCGATATTCAACGTTTGTTGGAAGAGGTTAAGGGTTATCCGGAAATTGCAGTCGAAGTCCTTTCCCCTGAAGAAGCAGTGGAAAAGGCAACGGCTAACAGTTTATTAGTAATGGTTGATCATTCCAAACCATCGATTACGATGGCGCCTAAATTGTATGAGAAATTGGCGCAACGGACAATTGTGCTTGATCACCATCGTCGGGGGGAAGAGTTCCCAGAAAACCCAATGTTGGTTTATATCGAACCCTACGCCTCTTCAACGTGTGAGTTAGTGACTGAAATGTTTGAATACCAACCACAAAACGTGGCCAACATTAACAAGTTTGAAGCAACCACGATGTTAGCCGGGATTACGGTTGATACGCAGTCGTTTTCAATGCGGACCGGGACGCGGACGTTTGATGCCGCTAGTTATTTGCGGTCTGTCGGAGCGGACGCATCAATGGTCCAACATCTGTTAAAAGAAAACGTCGATAATTATATTCAAAAGAATCATTTGATTGAAACCATTGAAATGGTTGAGGACAATATGGCATTATGTATGGGGGAAGACAATCGCAGTTATGATCCCGTCATTGCAGCTCAAGCAGCTGATACGCTCTTGTCGTTATCCGGCATTGAAGCGGCCTTCGTTATTGTGAAACGCCCAGACGGCATGATTGCCATCTCGGCACGCAGTTTAGGGGACGTCAATGTTCAAGTGATTATGGAAAAACTGGGTGGCGGTGGTCACTTATCCAATGCGGCAACCCAATTGAAGGATGCGACGGTTTCAGAAGCCAAAGCTAAGTTATTAGCCGTTCTGGCCGAATTATTTGATCCAGAAGAAGCGGAAGAAAACGCAACTAACGATTAATTAAAAAGGTGGTAAACGTAATGAAAGTTATTTTTTTAGAAGACGTACGCGGTAAAGGTAAAAAGGGCCAAGTGAAAGACGTGCCAGATGGTTACGCACAAAACTTCTTAATTAAAAACGGTAAGGCTAAACCAGCCACAACAGCCGCTGTCAGTGCTTTAAAAGGCCAACAACACGCTGAAGCTAAGAATGCCGCTGCCGAATTAGCAGAAGCTAAGGTTTTAAAGACGAAGATTGAAGACGATAAAACAATTGTTGAAGTGAAGTCTAAAGCTGGCGAAGACAGCCGTTTATTCGGTTCAATTCCAAGCAAACAAATCGCACAAGCCTTAGAACAACAATACAAAATCAAAGTTGATAAACGTAAAATTGATTTACCAGAACCAATCAAAGCGCTTGGTTATCGCAATGTTGACGTCCGGATTCACCCAGATGTAACAGCGACAATCCGGGTGCACATCGTCGCAGAATAAATTTTTTAATTATCCAAAAGACCGTGATTGCAATCAAAGTCACGGTCTTTTATTATGGTGACAGGTTGTATCTGGAGAGAAATTTAAGTAAACTAGATGCAATAACGCAAACAAGCCAAAAGGAGATAAAATGGTGAATAATGAACTAATCGAACATACGCCACCGCAGAATAATGAAGCGGAACAGGCGGTTTTAGGCGCTGTTTTCATTAATAGCGACGCATTAGTTGAAGCGATGGAATACGTGACTGCCGATGATTTCTATCGTAAGGCGCACCGCCTAATCTTCGAAACGATGGTTGAACTAAATGAACGGGGCGAAGGCATTGATGCGGTGACGATCAAGAGTGAACTTGATGCCCGCAATCAATTGGAAGATATTGGTGGGATTGGCTATTTGGCTGAATTAGCCGATGCAGTACCAACCGCAGCCAACGTAGTTTATTACGCGAAGATTGTCTCTGAAAAAGCGATGCTTAGACGCTTAATTCAAACGGCACAAAATATTGTCGCCAAGGGTTACGCGCAAGATGAAGACGTGACGGATATTTTGGATACGGCTGAACAAGAGATCATGGCGGTTTCTGAACAGCAAAATAAAGCCGGCTTCAAATCAATTTCAGACGTCCTAACCACGTCGATTGAACATATCGATAAGCTCTATCAAGAAGAAGAAAGTATTACCGGTCTTTCAACGGGCTATCCAGACCTCGATAAGATCACGGCTGGGTTGCATGAAGATGAATTGATTATCTTAGCGGCTCGTCCTGGGGTTGGGAAGACCGCCTTTGTCTTGAATATCGCACAAAATATCGGCAAAATGACCAACGAAAACGTCGCTATTTTTAGTTTGGAAATGGGTGCCGAACAACTGGTTAACCGGATGTTGTGTGCAGAAGGCAGTATTGATGCCAACCATTTAAGAACCGGTCAATTAGAAGAATCAGAATGGCAAAATCTGATTATTGCGATGGGCAGTTTGTCGAAAGCCAATATTTATATCGATGATACACCCGGCGTGAAAATGGCTGAAATTCGGGCTAAATGTCGGCGTTTAGCGAAGGAAAAAGATGGTATTGGCCTAATCGTGGTCGATTACTTGCAATTGATTGAAGGTTCCGGTCAAGAAAACCGGCAACAAGAAGTTTCAGCAATCTCTCGGCAATTGAAAAAGTTAGCGAAGGAATTACGGGTTCCCGTAATTGCCTTATCACAACTTTCTCGTGGCGTGGAACAACGTCAGGATAAACGACCAGTATTATCTGATATTCGTGAATCAGGATCAATCGAACAAGATGCCGATATCGTGGCTTTCTTGTATCGTGATGATTATTATCGTGATGAACCAGGTGAAGACGGCGAGGATGGTGGCAGCCAACCAGCACCAGATCCGGAAAATGCGGATGTCGGTGAGGTCGAAGTAATTATCGAAAAAAACCGGGCCGGCGCACGGGGCACGGTAAAGCTGTTATTCGTTAAAACCTATAATAAGTTCTCGTCAATATCGTATTCGCAAGGTGAATACTAAAAGAGTGCGTTTGAGACGGTTTGACTTTGAGCATTAGCACAGCTCGGTGAATAACTACTGTAGGCAGTTGTTTGACAAGTGACGCTAAGCGCAAAAGTCAGTTTCAAAAAGCACGTTTAAATAAAGAGTGCGTTTCAGGTGTTTATATTGTGAAGGCTTAACCTAGTACCGTGAATAAGCGACGCAGTCGATTGTTTGCGGGACGTAGTTAACCGCAACAATATGCCTGAAAAAGCACGTTTAGATCAAGAGTGCGTCGTAACCCTCAGTATATGGGGTACAGAACACATTTTAGATAGTACGAAAAAAGCGTCAGACAAAAATTAATTTGTCTGACGCTTTTTATATGCTTATTGTTGATGTTTTGCTTCAATTAACGAGCGGTAGTTAACAAGGAGGTTTAAGATCACCGCTGTTAAACTGCCGACAACTAAGCCGTTACCAAGAATGGTTTGGACACTAGCTGGTAAAGCTTGTAGTAAGGTTGGGTGAATGGCAATCCCAAGGCCCATACCGATTGAAAGGGTTGCGACTAAGAGGTTACGGTTGTCTTCAAGATCAACCTTGTGGAGCATTTTAATCCCTTGAATCCCAACAATCCCAAACATGACGACCATTGCGCCCCCTAAAACTGAGGTTGGAATAATCGTGGCAACCGCACCAATCTTAGGTAAGAGACCCAAGAAGATGAGGAAGAAAGCTGAATAGTAAACAGGTTTCTTTGTTTTGATGCCTGATAATTGCACAATCCCAACGTTTTGAGAGAAGGTTGAATAAGGGAAGGTATTGAACAAGCCACCTAAGATTGCGGCTAATCCTTCAGCGCGGAAGCCGCGTTTTAAGTCATTACTTGTGATATTACGACCGACGATTTCGCCAAGTGCGAAGAAAACACCGATTGATTCAATCATCGTGGTTAAGGCTGCCAATGACATAGATGCGATTGACGTCCATTCAAACCGTGGTGTACCGAAGTAGAAGAGTTCTGGTAGTTTAAACCAGCTAGCTTGGCCAACTGGATCAAGTGAAACCAATCCGACAGCAGCGCCGACTAATGTCCCACCGATAATGCCGATTAAAATTGCAATTTGTTGAATGAAGCCGCGGCCCCAAATACTAAAAATTAAAATCAGAACAATCGTTGAAAAACCAGCGATTAAGTTTGGGACGCTCCCAAATGACTTAGCAGTAATATCGCCACCACCAAGATTTTGGAAGGCAACGGGAATTAAAGTGAAGCCGATTAAAGTAATTAATGAACCAGTAACGATTGGTGGGAATAACCAGCGTAAGCGGGCAACCACACCAGAAATTAAGAGGATGAAGACCCCAGCGCCGATAATACTACCGTACATGACGTCAATCCCTAATTGACTGTTAGTCCCGATAGCAGTTAGTGGACCGACGTATTCGACCGCACAGCCCAAGACGACGGGTAAAGCAATCCCGGTTAAAGGTGTTCGTTTCAATTGGAGTAACGTGGCGATCCCACACATGAAAATATCGACAGAGACAAGGTAAGTCATCTGTGCGGCGTTAAAGTGAAGTGCTGCGCCGACTAATAATGGAATCAGGACGTCACCAGAATACATTGCTAGAAGATGTTGCAGGCCTAAAATGGCCGCTTTAATATGAGAAAGCTTTGGAGCTGGTTCAATAGTACGTGCTGAGTCGGACTGGAAATCTGCCACAGGTGTCCCTCCATATCTATAGGTTAAAATTTATTTAATATCCAGTTTAGCACACGCTTTGGGCGACTTCAATTAGAATATGACTAAAAAACGAATATAATAATCGCATAAACTAGCGATAGTTCGCCTTTAAATGATAGGGTAGTCGCCACATTCTGATAAAACTGCTTACTTACTGAATGTTAAAACGAATAACACTGTAAAATGTTCCTAATATTCGGAAAAAATTTGTTCCACATGAAACGGAATCGATTGATGGCCGTCCCTTGTTTTTTAGACTTACTTACGTTAAACTAAATTGTATACGTGAAACAATAAATGTTCCACAGATTCAGCATACAATTAAGCTAGTAATAAGAGGAGAAGCAATGACACCAAAGACATTTGTCGCGACATTGAAAGAACATCAAATTGATGTTTCACAAAAACAATTAGACCAGTTTGAGATTTATTTCGAACGGTTAGTGGCTACCAATCAAAACGTTAATTTAACGGCGATTACAGAAAAAGAAGCCGTTTATTTAAAACACTTTTTTGATTCGGTCGCACCAACCTTATACTTGGAATCATTGAGAACGATGCCCCTCAATATTTGTGATATCGGTGCCGGTGCCGGGTTCCCATCATTACCGATGAAAATCTTGTTCCCTCAATTAAAGGTGACGATTGTTGATTCATTAAATAAACGGATTCACTTCCTAGAAGAATTAGTAGCCGAATTAGGGTTAACTGATGTGACACTCGTGCATGATCGGGCTGAATTATTCAGCCAAGTTAAGCGCCCATATCGCGAACAATTTGATATGGTGACAGCTCGTGCGGTCGCCCCAATGAACGTTTTAGCGGAATTCTGTTTACCCGCTGTTAAAGTGGGTGGGCAGTTCGTTGCTTTAAAGGCGAGTCAAAGTGACACTGAATTAGCGGAAGCCGCTTTTGCAATTGAGACGTTAGGTGGTCAGTTAAAAGAAGATATCGCGTTTAACTTACCCGAAACTAACGATCCCAGACATTTAGTAATTATCGATAAGGTTCAATCAACCCCAGATAAATATCCACGGCGCGCGGGTGTGCCGGTTAAAAAACCATTAATGGCTAAGGAGGAGAAATAATGGCAATTTCATTTTTTGGTAAGAAAAAAGAAGAAACAAGTTCAAGTGTTAATCAGGTGGTAATGGTACCAGTTGCTGCGATCGTACCGAACCGTTTCCAACCACGGAAGGTTTTTAATGCCGATCACATTGGTGAATTGGCAAGCACCATCGAACAACATGGTTTATTACAACCAATTGTTTTAAGAGAATATGAAGATCAAAAGTTTGAAATCATCGCTGGTGAACGGCGTTTTAGAGCCATTCAAACCTTGAAATGGGCTGAATTACCAGCAATCGTCCAAAAGATGGATGATCATGAAACAGCTTCAATGGCCTTGATTGAAAACCTCCAACGGGAAGAATTAACGGCAGTTGAAGAAGCAGATGCTTACCAAAACCTCATGAAGTTAAACGGTTTTACACAAGCTAGCTTGGCTGAAAAAATGGGTAAGAGCCAATCATTTGTCGCTAATAAATTACGACTATTGAAACTCTCACAACCAGTTCAAGAAGCCATCATGAATCATGAAATTTCAGAACGTCATGGCCGGAGTTTGTTGAAATTAGATGAATTCAATCAACAAATGGTCTTACACCAAATCCTAGCGGAACAATTAACGGTTAAGGATACAGAAGCCCTAGTCGCTTCAATTATTAACCCAGAACCAGCCGTTGAAGAAGAAGTGGCGGATGTTGAAGAAGAACCAGCAACCATTGAAGAATCAACAGAAACACCTAAAAAGGCTGGCAAGAAGAAGGCGCCTAAGAAAGAAATGACGACAGCTGACACGAAAGTGGCCGTTAATACCATCAAAAAATCAATCGAATTGATTGAACAAAGTGGGATTCCAGTTTCAGCAGTCGAAGACGATCAAAAAGACGTTTATCGGATCACAATCGAAATTCCTAAGAAATAGGGAGGCACATTATGGCGCATGTTATTTCAATTGCAAACCAAAAAGGTGGGGTTGGTAAAACAACAACGACCATTAATTTAGCGGTTTGTTTAGCAGATGCGGGTAACCGAGTGTTAATCATTGATTCTGATGCACAAGGTAACGCAACGAGCGGTATCGGGATTCAAAAATCACAAGTTGAAAAAGATATTTATGATGTTTTAGTCGATGAAATTCCAATTAAAGAAGCAATTTTGAAAACAAATCATCAGCACGTTGATATTGTGCCGGCAACGATTCAATTAGCCGGTGCAGAAATTGAACTAACGGCCCAAATGGCCCGTGAAATGCGTTTAAAACTTGGTTTAGAAGCCGTTTTAAACGACTACGATTACGTCTTGATTGACTGTCCACCTTCATTAGGACAACTATCAATCAACGCCTTTACAGCTAGCAATTCAATTTTGATTCCAGTCCAAAGTGAATATTATGCGCTAGAAGGCTTGAATCAATTATTAAATACGGTCCGTTTGGTGCAGAAGCATTTTAATCCGAACCTTGCAATTGAAGGGGTCTTATTAACGATGTACGATGCCCGGACAAACCTAGGGGCCCAAGTGATTGAAGAAGTGCGCAAGTACTTTGGCGATCGCGTTTACGATACAATTATTCCACGCAACACACGATTAGCGGAAGCACCCAGTCATGGGGTTTCAATCATTGATTACGATCCTAAATCTCGTGGGGCTGAAGTTTATCAAGAATTAGCCAAGGAGGTGTTAGCAGCTAATGGTCAATAAAAATGGTAAAGGACTCGGTCGAGGACTCGAAGCTGTTTTTTCAGCATTTGAGGGACCAAATAAGAATCGTGCGGATGAACTCGTTGAAGAGCTTGCCCTCGAGGATATTCGTCCTAATCCTTATCAACCACGTAAAACGTTTGATGAAGCGGCACTAGCGGAACTTGCTGCTTCCATTAAAAAATCAGGCGTTTTCCAACCGATTATTGTGCGTAAAAGCATTAATGGTTACGAATTAATCGCTGGCGAACGTCGTTTCCGTGCTTCTAAATTAGCTGGCAAAACTACGATTCCAGCGATTACCCGTCAATTCGATGAAGAAGCGATGATGGAAATTGCAGTCTTAGAAAACCTTCAACGGGAAGATTTAACACCGCTAGAAGAAGCGCAAGCCTACGACACCCTTTTGAAGAAGTTAAACTTAACGCAAGCTGAAGTGTCAGAACGCTTAGGCAAGAGTCGCCCTTACATTGCCAACTACTTACGCCTGTTGGGCTTACCAGCAGACGTTAAGCAATTGTTGCAAGAAGGCCAACTCTCAATGGGACAAGCACGGACGCTTTTATCATTGAAGAAAAAGAGTCAAATTAGCGCCCTCGCCAAGCGGACGATTGCCGAAAGCCTAACGGTGCGTCAATTAGAACAACTCGTCAACCAAATGAATCAAACCAAAGCGGCTAAAGTTGCTAAGACTAAGATTAAATCACCTTACATTCAAGCGAGTGAAAACCAATTAGTCGATAAATTCGATACCAAGGTTAATATTGCGATGAACAGTAAGGGCCGGGGTAAAATCGAAATTGATTACGGCACGGTAGAGGATTTAAACCGAATCTTGGCTTTACTAGATGTCAATATTGATTAGATTAAGGAGACATTTGTAATGTATGCATTAGGCGATCTCGTTCAGATGAAAAAACAACATGCCTGTGGCGCCAATCGTTTCGAAGTGGTCCGCTTAGGAATGGATATTCGAATTAAATGTATGGGCTGCGGACACGCGGTCTTATTACCCCGCCGGGAATTTGAAAAGAAGCAAAAGAAAGTGTTGGTTGCAGCTGCCGATGTTGATACAACAACGGAACCACATTATCAATTGTTGTCAAAAGGTCCCAATCAAACTAATTTTTAACGTAAAGGAAAGTGTAAAAAACTATGTCATTAACTGCAGGAATTGTTGGGTTACCCAACGTCGGAAAATCAACTTTATTTAACGCCATTACTAAGGCCGGAGCCGAAATGGCGAACTACCCATTTGCGACTATCGATCCTAACGTTGGGATGGTTGAAGTGCCTGACAAACGTTTAGACCGGATTCAAGAAATCATTCCCGCTAAGAAGATTGTCCCAACGACTTTTGAATTTACCGATATCGCCGGGATTGTTAAGGGCGCTAGCAAGGGTGAAGGTTTAGGGAATAAATTCTTGGAAAACATTCGCCAAGTGGACGCTATCGTGCATGTTGTTCGTGCTTTTGACGATGATAATATCACGTCTGTAACGGGGACTGTTGATCCGTTAGACGATATCGATACAATTAACCTAGAACTTAGCTTAGCCGACTTAGAAAGCGTCACAAAGCGTTATGCGCGTGTTGAAAAGATTGCCCGCACTAAGGACAAGGAAGCTTTGGCTGAATTCGAAGTTTTAAAGAAAATCAAACCCGTTCTTGAAGAAGGTGGCTCAGTTCGTTCAATCGAATTTAACGAAGACGAAGCTAAGATGGTTAAAGGGTTCTTCCTATTAACCTCAAAACCAGTCTTATACGTTGCCAACATCGCTGAAGATGCAATGGGCGATCCTGATAGCGTTGATTACGTTAAACAAATTCAAGATTTTGCAGCTAAAGAAGGCGCAGAAGTAATTGCGATTTCAGCAAGAACTGAAGAAGAAATTGCCTCATTAGATGACGCTGATAAAGCTGAATTCTTAGAAGCAGAAGGCGTTACTGAATCAGGTTTGGATAAATTAATCCGTGCTTCATACCACCTATTAGGGCTTGCAACCTTCTTTACCGCTGGTGGCAAGGAAACCCGTGCTTGGACTTTCCGTCAAGGCATGAAAGCCCCACAAACTGCCGGTGTGATTCATTCCGATTTCGAACGAGGCTTCATCCGGGCAGAAACAGTCTCATTTGCTGATCTTGACCAATACGGTTCAATGCAAGCTGTTAAAGAAGCTGGTCGTTTACGTCTTGAAGGTAAAGAATACATGGTCGAAGACGGCGACATTATCGAATTCAGATTCAACGTTTAATTTGAGGAGGAGAACAATTGGCTAAGACAGAACCAGCAGTAGAAACAGAGCAAGTGGATGTTGACGCGCTCAGTAAACAATTAAGTAAGAAAAACGCGGACTATTTATTTAAATTCAAGCGTGCTTTAAAAGAAGAAGATGTTTCAGACGAAAAACAAGCTGAAATGCTTGCTGAAATGTTACCCGAAATGCTTGAAGCACAACACAAAGGACAACCCGCAACGCAAATTTACGGGCCAGTCAGCACGAAGATTAATCAATTGTTACATGCGCCAAAAGCACCCGTTAAAACGAGTTTACAATTACAAATGCTGGATAATGCTTTGATTTTCTTGATTATGTATTTAGCTTTCAACGGGATTGCAGCGCAATTTTCAAGCAAGAATTCAAATGCAATGATTGGGATTACCTCAATCGTGATTACAGCTGCGATGGCCGGCGTTATCATGACTTATCCAATGCGCTATACACAAATGCCTAAGGAACAACGCCCACCATTCTGGAAGATGGCGTTAATCGTTGTCGGTTTAACCTTGGCCTTTGTCGCCGCGTATGGTGTGACAATCTTAATTCCAGGTTTCATGAACCCAGTCTTACCAGCATGGATTCAAATCGTGATTGCGGCATTATTAATCGTAGTCCGCATCTATATCAAGCGTCGTTATAAGATTACCGGCACTTTCTTCGGGTAGTATTGCCCGGGAAATTAAAAAGAGGGAGACAGATGAATGATTAGTATCGAAGAACGCCAATTTGGCGCCGTCAGCACGTTAATTGTGACGCCGGGTGGGCAAGAACAAATCTTGTTACCAACGGTATTTGTCTATCACGGTTGGACGCATCGGAAGGAATCTGAATTGATGTTGGCTAACTTTCTCGCTAAAGCAGGTTTTCGGGTTGTTTTACCGGATGCTAAGTATCATGGTAAACGTCACGGTAGCCAAATGTTTTCAGAATTAATGTTTGAATTCTGGCAGATTGTGATGCAATCAGTCGATGAATTTGGCCCATTAGTCGCTGCATTACAAGCGGAAGCCTTAGTTGACCCAGAACGGATTGGTGTTACTGGGACATCAATGGGTGGGATTACAACGGATGCTATTTTAGCTCGTTATCCCAACGTTAAAGTCGGTGTTGATAAGATTGGCTCACCAATGCCGGTTGCTTTTGCCAAATGGCAAACCAGTCAATTACCACAATCGATTCAAGAACGGTACCAAAATCAAATTGAAACGACACTCGCAGATTTAGCAGAATATGATTTGGCATTAAATGCTGAGCGCTTAGCGGGTCGCCCACTCCATTTTTATCACGGGACCGCTGATCCAATGGTGCCCTACCAATTTACTGCTGATTTCATCACGCAGATTACTGAAGATGAAACACCGGCAACAAAACAAGTTACATTGACGACTGAAAATAATGGTCAACATAAAGTATCTGACGAGGCCCAACTGGACACCGTCACATTTATGCAGGCCCATCTGAAATAAAAAATAGCTAGCGATTGGCCGATGTCGGTTTAATCGCTAGCTATTTTTATGCAAACAAAAAGTCGGTCTTGGGGGGACCGACTTTTTGCAGATCCGAAGATCTAAAAAGGAGTAAGGGTTTTACAGATTATTTTGGGGGGATAATCTGTGCGGTGAAGCCACGCTTCACCGGTATTTTACTTTGGAGGAGTAAAATGAAAAAGTTAAGTAGTATGAGTATAGAAAAGTATCGCTTTTCTATACTCATAACTATAATGGGGAAATGTGAAGATTCTGTGAAGCGCACTTTATAGATTTATGAAAAAAAGAATAAGGAAAGTTTAAGGTAAAAATAGTATGCTAAAATAAAGTATATTCAAAGGGATTGAGGATGAGAATCGATGACAAAAGGAACAGTTTTATTTGATTTAGATGGTACGATTGCCGACTCACAAAAGGGCATTATCAATGCCTTAGAGTACATGATTGAAGAATTGGCCTTGCCAACGCAAACGACGGCCCAATTAATTAGTTTTATTGGCCCACCACTTAACGAAACAATCATGAGAGTCTTTGGTTTAGATGAAGCAGCGACGCAACAGGCGATTAAAACATTCCAAGAATATTATGCGCCTAAAGGCTTATATGAAAATGAACTTTATCCAGGCATGCACGAAACATTGGCAGCCTTACAAGCACAAGATTTACAATTGGCGATTGCAACGTCTAAACCTGAACCTTTTGCCAAGAAGATTATCGACCACTTAGAGTTAACGCCTTACTTTAGCGGTGTCTACGGTGCAAGTGTTGATGAAACAACGCGGGTTAAAAAAGCGGATGTTATCACTTATGCGTTGGCAGAACTTGGTTTATTAACGAAGACCGAACCACTCTTGATGGTCGGCGATCGTCAAAATGATATCCTTGGTGCCAAACAAAATGAAATGGCGGCTGTTGGTGTCAGTTATGGTTTCGGGAGTATCGCCGAACTGAAAAAAGCCGGTGCGGTCCAAATTGTGACCCAACCGACTGATTTAATTACGACGTTACCCGCTAATTTGAAGCTCTAAGCGTGTTTTTGCGCATTAGCGACTAATAACATGTAGATTCGGCCAACATCACGTGAGCTACCGCGGAGTTCGTAATCCGCGATGAAGGGGACGTTAAACTGTTCGGCATAGCGTTTAGCAGTTAAGCAATATTGTTCGTTGAAATTACGATTGCCACTGCCAATCACGCCGTAACATAAATCAGCATTATGCCCATAAGCGATATATTCGCCTAAGCTGTTGGTCATCAATTCTTTGACGCCGTTATCGATACCATTGCCGCCATCTAAGTATGTGGGCACAAAAGCGTAAAAGGGTTCTGTTTCATCCTTAAAGGGGGTTGCATCTGAAATCTCAGTTAATGAAATAGTAGGCAAAGCCGGGTTAGTGGTATGTTGTTGTTGCGCATAGTCTTGTAAATCGGAAACAAAAGAACGGGTATTACCAGCTAGTGAAATATATAAAATGGATAGATTAGTGATCATTGAAGTGCCTCCTGTGAACGATACTATATACTCACTGTAGCATTTAATAATTGATATGCCTAGTCTTAAAATTTAAGGATAACTGTGAAATCGAAAGGAAAAATACGATGACAAATATGAGTCGACTTGATCAAACGCCAAAGACGACAAGACCGAATAAGGGTCTCAGCCGTTTTCTGACTTTTTTAATTTTTTGCTGTGCCTTCTTCGGGATTGGCGGCATCATTTTAAATCAAACAGTCTTAAAAGAATCATTCACCCAAGAACAACTTAATCAGCCGAAGACCTTGAAACTCGTGACAAACGAATTCAATACAGTCTTATTAGATGCGGCGCAAAAAAATGGCTTACCGCAATCGGTTCAAGTCCAATTGCTCTCAACTGCAGACGTTAAAACGGATATGACTAAGACCGTTAAGAACATCTATGCGTTCAAAGATCGGCCATTAGATAGTGATCAAATGGTTGAACAAATGGCTGGGAATTTAACAGCGGCGATTCCCAGCAACCCCATTGAACAAGCTTTAGTCAAAACGGCGGTGGCGGCTGTTCAACCACCATTGAAGACTTATTTAAATGATCAAATTCAAACGCCTTATTTGGCACCAATGGTTTCTGAATTGGCCATCATGACAAGTGTCGTTAACATAGGGATGTGGATTGCGATTATCATGGGGATCGTCTTATTAATCGTCCAATATGCAGTCAGTGGGAAGTTCCGCTACCTATTCGGGAGTTTGGGCGCAGCACTTGCTTGGAGTGGCTTATTCCTCCTCTTAGGGACTGAAACGGCCAAATTCAGTGGCTTAATTGAAGAAGTTGCCCAACGTGCTGGTGAATTCAATACTGTCATTATTGACTACGCCACAAGCGTCTTGGATTACGCTTGGCAAATCAGCCTGATCACATTGGTTTGCGGGGTTGTTTTGTGGATTCTAGCGAAGATTTTCCAGAAGGTTCGTTAACCAAAAAAAGGTGTGAGGACGAAAGTGACTTTCGTTCCCGCACCTTTTTTTATTTAATAAGCCGTGATGACAATTTAGTGGTCGAGATAATTGGCCATGTAGATCTGTTGTAGTTCGTACCCTTGTTGGGCGATATCAGCGAGTAACCAGTCTTCATCTTTGTCGATTAAACTTAATGCATCGACGTTGATTTGCCCATCCATAATCAGTGGGTATTTGATTGTTGCGTCGCCTTTTTGGGTAATCGTCAGTTGGCCGTTTTGTTCTAGAATTGCTCGTTGAACGGTCCGAATATCGCTAATCCCGGCAATTCTGAGTTTAAAAGCGAGATCTTAGGCTGACAAGCTGTTTTTGGCAGCTGTTTGGGCATCGATGTGGCCATTAGTGATAATCGTTTGGGGAACGCCGATCACCCAACGTTTAATTCGTTGATTATGTGTGGTTAGGAATTTCATGGTGAAGACAATTAGCGTCCAGATTAAGAGCACGAGGAAAAATTGGATAAACGAGATATCGGCGTTATAAATCATACCGCCGACAATCCCGCCGAGGACGTAATTTTGAAGTTGATCGATCCCACTGGAAGGGGCTAAGTTACCCTTACCAGAGAGGTTAATTTGTAAAACGAGGCAGAAAAAGCCGAGAATAAGTTTAATTGTGATATCTAAATAAGATGGCATGTGGCTGACTCCTTATTGTTGGTAGGTTATTTTAGGGTTGATGACTTGTGCTTTTTTTAGTTGGTAACTGGTAAAATTATTGTCGAAAACCACTTGATAGTAGTGCTGATGAATTTTGACGACCATATTTTGTTGAAGCGAAGTGGCATTAACGGAAACCGATTTGACCGGTACTTTCTGTGCCTGAGCAATGCTCTTCATGAACTGCGTCATTTGTGCTTGTTGTGAGTGCGCAGTATTGAGCTGTTCCACTCTTGTATACTGAATACCACCGAGCAAAACGCCGACTAAGACGAAGATAATCAAGAGGTCCCGATATTTTGAATCGGACCGGTGACGTAGGTATTGGACAAAGAAAATGAGAATTAAACTCCCAACGAGCAGTGAGAGTAATATTTTGAAATAGAACTCGAAATCATTTTGATTGATGAAATAAGAATAACGATAAAAAAGCATCGAAACGCCTCCTGGATAGATAAGTACTATAACTATTGTAGCACACTCACTGTGAGCATATAAATTGTGTAAAATCTAAATGGTGGTAAGCTAAACGTATGAAAGGGATGATTAATATGGTATTAAAAATAACAGCAGCAGCTCAAGAGAAGATTCAAAAACAGATGACGACTGATCAAGCATTATTACTCGACTTAAATGACGGTGTCGGCCCCTTCTCAAAGGTTGGTTTTTGTTCATTAGATACTGATTTTCGTTTATTAATTGTACCAAATGATGCGGATCTAAAGAGCTATACAGAAACGTTTGACTCGGAAATGGGCCCTATTCACTATAAGGCATATACGGCCGACTATTTTGACGGTCACGAGGTCCTCGATTTAGATGAAAAACGCCAAGTATTAACCTTAGTTAATAACAGCGGTGTCGTTGATAATCGGGTGCCAATTATCGTTTTTGATCATGAAAAAATAACAGAATAGGGACTATTTTAAAAAGCAGTGTCCAAAGGCGACACTGCTTTTTGCTTGCTTGTTATTTCAGGATTAAGGTGGGATAATGGCAAGAAATAGTGTTACAAAGGAGTCTTACATGAAAACGGCAATTGTAACAGATAGCGCCGCTTACCTTGATCCTCAGGTTGCGCAAGCCAATCAAATCATCGTTGTACCGATCACGGTGATTTTTGGTCAACAAACTTATTTAGAAAATATTGAAATTTCAACCACTGAATTTTACGAAAAAATGCGCACCACCGATAAATTACCAACTACGTCCCAAATTACAATGGGGCAAATGCAGATGGTTTTTGACCAACTGATCGAAGATGGTTTCGATGAAGTCATTTGTATTCATTTATCGAGTGGGATTACAAGTTTTATCAATAACCTGCAAGCTTATGCTCGCCAAGTCGAAGGTATTAGAGTTTATCCATTTGATTCGAAAGTTACGAGTGCTGGCGAAGCTTTCCTAGCATTAGAAGCAGCGCGGCTAGTGGCCCAAGGCGAAGACGCTGAAACCATCATGCCTAAATTGGCTGCTTTGCGGGAGACAATCGGTGTTTACTTCGTCGTCGATGATTTGAGCCATCTGATGCGGACCGGGCGGATTTCTAACGGGGCCGCCTTTGTCGGCAACTTATTACGGATCAAACCAATTTTAAGTTTCGATACAGCTGGCAAAATTGTTGCGTTGACCAAGGAACGGACGAAAAAACGAGCCTTTCAAAAAGTGTTAACGGATTTTGAAGCAGCCGTGGCCGCTGCTGATTATCCGATTCGCGCGTGCGTGATCGACGGGAATAACCCAGAAGAAAGTGCGCAGTGGGTTGAGACGCTGACGACCAAATTCCCAGGGATGCCAATTGAAACCAGTCATATCGGACCAGTTGTTGGGGTTCACACTGGTGAAAAGGTGATGGGCATTATTTGGAGCCGCGATTATCTAATTTAAAGCGATTAAAAAGGCATCGACAATTATGTCGACGCCTTTTTTGACTTTTAAAGTGTTGTATCTGCACGTTGTGGATTGACGGAAACTTCAAACCAATCAATGTAACCACGGTTAAATTCAGCGACCGTTAAATCGAAGCGGTCAATTGAAACAACGGAATCTTGATGTAAGTTAGCGAAGTTTTCCAAGACATAACCGGCAACGGTTACGCTATCTGATGCTTCAAAGGCTTCAATATCTGCCTTGAAGAAGCGTTCAAAATCGTAAAGCGTTGTTTTACCGCTAACGCGATAACGATTGTCATCTTCTTTGATGATATATTCATCCGAAACGTCATCGATTTCATCTTTGACAGTCCCGAATAATTCTTCGTAAATATCTTTATCGGTGACAATCCCACTCGTCCCACCGTATTCGTCAACAACGACTACAATCGGTGTTTGTTTATTAATCATTTGCGTTAATAAACTATGGATTGGTGTTGTTTCGGGAACAGAGATGATTGAGCGAAGTAATTTGCTAACGCGGATTGAATCATCGACTTGTGCTTGGCGCACCAAGTCGTAGGCGTAGACGTAACCGAGAATTTTATCTTTATCATTTTCAGCGACCACTGGGAAGCGACTAAATCCTTGTTGGAGATAATCCTTAACAACGTCTTTGACGGTATCCGTAATATCGACGACGTATAAACTAGTCCGATCGACCATCACGTCTTTGGCAATTCGATCGTTAAAATCAAAGGCCCGTTGCATGTAAACTAAATCGTTACGATCCAATTCACCACCGGTTACGGCATTTTTAGAAAGGCTGATGATTTCAGCTTGTGATAAAACATCGCTACTTTCGTCAGCAGGTGCAAAACCGATCAGTTTAACAACGCCGTTTGCGGAAACATTTAGTAACCAGACAAATGGGTAGAAAATGATGTGACAGTAATGAAGTGGCTTAGCTACAGCCATCAACATCTGCATTGGGATATCGATACTGATATTCTTCGGTACAATTTCAGTGAAGACAACTTCTAAATAGGTTAGGACTAAAACACCGGCCACTGCGCCGATAATGTGCAGGCCGCTCTCAGAGACAAGATGCGTCAAGCCTAATAAGTCAACTAACACTGTTTCGACAGTTGATTCACCAATCCACCCTAAGATAATCCCCGCAACACTGACCCCAACTTGCGTGGTTGAAAGATACTCATTGAGATTTTGAGTCATCTTAAGGGCGAGTTTTAATTTTTTAGGACTACCATTTCCGGAATGAATCGCATCTTCTAAGGCACTTGGACGTGTTTGAACGAGTGCGAATTCTGCAGCAACGAAAAAAGCTGCTAGAAAGAAGGTAACGAGCATGACGAACAGATTGGTAAATATCTGACCACTTGACAATATAATTCCCCATTTCTTAAATCATTAATGCTATCTTACCATTTTCGAACGTTCAACGGTAAATAACGCCGGTCATAAGTCTGATTTTCTGATATATCATAATGAAAATACCATAATTAATGGTGGAGGTAAACTAAATTTTGTAAACGACATTTTTTAATTAAAGGCTGTTCATATAAAAAGAGCAAACGACGTGTCAATTCACGCGGCTGCTCTTTAGAGAGAGTATCTTTAGAATGTTGCTGTATCAGGATCTTTGGCTTTACCAACAACACCGTCGAGTTGATCGATAGTTTGCATATCTTCAGGTGTTAATTCGAAGTCAAATAGTTGCGTATTTTCTTGAATGTAGTTGGCGTGAACTGATTTTGGTAATGGTAAGAAACCGTGTTGCAATGACCAGCGCAGTGCAATTTGTGGGATTGAGCGTTGGTACTTAGCAGCGAGGGTCTTCATTTCTGGCACATCAAAGATTTTACCAGTGCCAAGAGGGCTGTAAGCTTCTAATAACATACCGTTATCGCGTGAGTATTGCACCGTTTCAGCTTCCAATTCACCAGGTGCTAAGAAGATTTGGTTCACCATTGGTTGCACCTTAGCGGTCTTTTTCAAGGCTTCTAAGTGGTGTGCACGGAAGTTGCTGACACCAATTGCCTTGGCTTTGCCAGCATTGTAGAGTTCTTCCATTGCCCGCCAAGTTTCAGCATTGGCTGTTTCCCAGTTATCACGGAAATCAATTGGGTTAGGCCAGTGAATCAATAATAAATCGACATAGTCGGTTTGCAATTTTTGAAGTGATTCTTCGAAAGATTGCATTGTTAAATCGTAGCTGTGATTAGCGTTCCAAATTTTAGTTGTTAAAAAGAGGTCCTGGCGTGCCACACCACTTTCTTGGATGGCAGTGCCGACGCTGGCTTCGTTTTGGTAAGCTTGGGCAGTATCGATGTGGCGGTAACCCGCTTCAAGTGCTGCCTTAACTGATTTAATAGCTGTGTCGCCATCTGGTGTTTGCCAAGTTCCAAAGCCGAGCACGGGGATTTGAACGCCGTTTGCTAACGTATAAGTTGTTGTTAATGTCGTCATTTAAAAAGCACTCCTTCTTGAACAGAATTGATTACAGGGTTAATTTTACACTTTTGGTTTGTTTTTGAGTAGGAAAGTGCTTTTTATTGCCCGAGAAATGTTGCCGTTTGTAACGCTAATAATCGTTTTTGTAAAGCGGGATCGAGGGCGTAGAGGTAAAGACCGTTGCGGGCCCGGCTCATCAAGACGTAGAGACTATTGAGGATGATTTGAGTCTTAATCTGGGTTGGATTATCAAAGCGATTGGCACCGGCAAAAGCCGCTTGATCCTCATAGTATTCCGGTTTGATCAGTAAGCAATCTTGTTGTGGGTCATAGCCAATTGACGGGCCTAAAATGACGCCGGCATAGTTTAAATCGAAACCTTGTATTGTATAAACCGAACCAACTTCATCAATACTATCTTCACGTTCCGCCCAATAAGTCTTGGCGGTTGGTTGATACCGATCCCAGCGTAATTTGAAATGCGGGGCACTTACGTAATGGTCGTGCGGGTCATTGAGTGTTGCTGGAAAATCATAGGTTGCCAGTAACCGGGCCAAACCACTGTCTTGATTACGTTGGCGAATAGCGGCGTACAGTTGGGCTGCGCTGCGTCTGCAAAAATTTTGAATTCGAAATGTGGATCTTGGGGTAAGGACTCGATTTGCTGCTTGTGAAAGGCTTGTAACCAAGATTCAACCGAGGGATTTGCTTGAATTCGGAATTGATGGTGTAGCTGTGCTAATTGATAAGGCCCGGTTTGGAGTTTAGCGAGTAGCTGTTGTTGTTGCCAATAACTTTTGACCTTAAGGACCTGTTGTTCATCAAAAATGAGAATCGTGATGCGACTGTGCTTGCGAATCTCGTCTAACTGATTATCCTGTCTGAAGTGGTTATAAGGATCGCTGTGCGTCAATAAGAGGTGCGCTTCATCGACTAAAACGATATCGGCGCGG
This sequence comes from Latilactobacillus sp., assembly GCF_033176295.1. NCBI lineage: Bacteria > Bacillati > Bacillota > Bacilli > Lactobacillales > Lactobacillaceae > Latilactobacillus > Latilactobacillus sp. Next base: position 59,896 of record NZ_JAMQEX010000005.1, on the reverse strand, counting down.
GTCTCTTGTTTGCTGGCCTGGTTGATAAAAGTTGTCGGGCGTTGAAAGTCTTTTTTCAAGAGCGCGTTAGTTGGTTGAACGTTATTTTGGTAGAGTTTCAACATTTCTGGATGATTAACCAGTAATTTGTTGTTGGTTTGGTACAGCGGTGAAGTCGGCGTTTTACGTGCAAGTTCTTGGAGTGTCGAGAAGACGCTGTTTAAAATCACACTTTTACCGGTTCCTGCGGCACCTTGAATTAAGAAGGTGGCGTGGTCCGCATCACGATTTTGTTCACAAAATTGGATAATTGCGATTTTGAGTTGCTGTTGCTCGGTAGTAAGTTGATTAGCCGGGCGTGTCAATTTGTAGAGGGCGCTGTTTTGGCGCTGAGCATTAGGCAAAAATAGGACTTCTTTCTAAATAACGTGATAAAAGAACCCCTGACAATGTATGCCAGAGGTTCTCTAGTAGTGATTAATCGACAAAGACTAATTGGAATTCGTGTTTTGCTAGGTCGATATTGACTGAGACGTGGCGGTTTAAGTCGGCCACAATTTGGTGGGCAAGGGTGACGCGTTCTTCGAAGCTCTGTGCATAGGCTTCAAAAACGGTACCTTTAAAATTAAAGTTTTCAGTGATAAAAATGGCATCGGTCACAAATAGCAGATTATTTTCATCGTGGCGTGAACCAGCTTTTAAGGTTGTGTCGATGTAATGATACAAGTCGGTTGGATCGAAGTTTAACGGTTTTTCCAAGATTGGTTTGATTTGAAAGCCAGCTAAATCGTCAACCATCTGCGCATTGAGCGTCACTTGTGTTAGAGCTTGATATAATTTCATAATAGACACCTTCCTTATTGTGAATTAATAAGCCAAATTTGATTGGTTAACCTTATTATAACATTTTGGGAAACGCTAGCGTGAGTCATAACCTTAGCGTGCTGCTTTAGGCCGGTAGAGCACAAAATGAACAAGCAAGGCGGCGATTTGGCAGCCAAGCGCTAGATAACAAACAGCTGCCCAACCACCGAGACTCCAAGCAAGAGCGCCGAAAAATGAGCCGGAAGCCCCACCAATGAAGTAGGCAAACATGAAGACCGTGTTATTACGACTGCTGGTAGCTTCGCCTAAGGCTTGGACCCGCGTTTGGTTGGACACCTGACCACACTGATTACCAACATCTAATAAAACGATCCCGAGCATCATAACTGGCAAATACTGTCCCCAGAAAAGGAATAAGAGGTAACTGACAGTCATCATCAAGAGACCAACTGCGATGATAAACCGCGGCGTCTTTTGATCGGCAAAGCGGCCAATCACAGGGGCTGCAAGCGCACCGGCTGCACCGAGAATGGCTAATAAACCAACGGTGCCACTGCCAAGATGATAAGCAGGACTTGCCATGTAAAAGACGAGGGTTGACCAAAAGATGCTGAGGGTCCCAAACATGAAGAAGCCGTTAATGGCCGCTTCGCGTAAAAGTGGTTGGGTGCGCACTAAACCAGGTAAGGAACTGATGGTTTGCCAATAACTAGGCCCGTTTTTGGGACGCGAATCTTTAGGTAATTTGACGGCCGCTAAGATAATCAGGCAGCCAATCGCAATGACGGCTAAAAGGTAAACCCAGCGCCAATTGACGTAGCTACTGATAATGCCACTGAAACTCCGAGAAAGTAAAACCCCCATTAAGAGGCCACTTAAAATCGTTCCGAGCACGGCGCCGCGTTTTTGGGGTGCCGCTAAAACGGCTGCATATGGAATGATAATTTGTGGGACGACTGAGGTTAAGCCAATCAGTAAGCCGGAAAGTGCGAATAAGATGAAGTTCGGCGCTAAAAAGGCGACTAACAAAGATAGTAGCGATAAAATCAGCATCCGAATGATTAAATGGTAACGACTCATGACATCGCCAAAAGGGACGATTAATAATAAGCCGAGGGCATAACCGACTTGAGTTAACATCGCGACCGTGCCAATGGCGCCAGTGTTAACGTGGAAGGTTTGGGCCACCAGAGATTGAATCGGTTGAATATAATATAGATTAGAAACCGCAACCCCCGTGATAAAAGCCATTAAAAGAATCAACGGTTGTGTGAGTTGCGTCTGTTGTTGCTTATTTTGCATGTGCTAAGGAGCCTACCTCTCTTCAAAACGTTCATTGAGAATTAATAATGCTTTGTGAAACTCGACTTGGGCTTCAGGTTCTTCTTCTTTATCAGCGGCTTGTTGCAAGAAGTCTAACATCTCCGGCGTGACATCTCTGACCAATTGGCCTAGTGCCCACGCCGCAGTCCCGCGAATAACGGGTCGGGGATCGTTATCGATTAATTGCAATAACTGGGGAATCGCAGTTCGATCTTTGACGTTGGCAAGCGCGATAATGGCGTTGCGCTGGATTGGTTTCTTTCCTCGCCACGAACCAGATAAGTGACCGAATTTAACTTTGAATTCTTTATTGCTGATTGTTAGCAATGGTTGTAACTCTGGCATTACTGCTTCTGGGTCGGGTTCCATGTCAGGATGGAAATGGAAGTCCTTGCCTTTATTAAAAGGACAAACTTGTTGGCAAATATCGCAGCCATAAATCACGCTCCGGATTTTAGGGCGAAATTCTTCTGGCATAAAGCCTTTTGTTTGCGTTTGATAAGAAAGGCACCGTGTCGCATTTAACCGACCGTCACCTAATAGGGCGCTAGGCGGACAATAATCGATACAGCGGGTACAGCTGCCACATTGGTTGGCCATAGGGGTATCAGGTTCAAACGGAATATTGGTAATGATTTCGCCGAGATAGACGAAAGACCCGAATTCAGGGGTAATCAATAATCCGTTGAGGCCGATAAAACCAAGGCCGGCGCGTTGTGCAACGGCGACGTCACTCAATTCGCCCGTATCGACCATTGGTTTGAAAGTGACTTCATCATCCTCATCGGCAAGTTCTTTGATCGCGTCGATTAATTGGGCCATCTTGTCCCGTAAGATATCGTGGTAATCAATGCCCCAAGAAGCCCGTGCAAAACTACCGCGTTTGGCACCTGTTCTGGCGGGTTTATTGTGAATCTTGGTTGGATAAGCAAGCGCGATGGCGATAATTGATTTGGGTTGGTCGAAAATCAATTCAGGATAGAGGCGTTCTTCCAGTACTTTGTGTTCAAACCCGCTGGAATGGCCATTTTTCTTTTGTTCGATTAAGCTGGCCTCTAAATAGTCAAAAGGCGCCGCTGAGGTAAAGCCAATTTTATCGATGCCAATTTCTCGACTGGCTGCGATGACTTGTTCTTTTAAAGTTGGCATAATGGGACTCCTTATTTGTTTCGGTTACATTAAGTAAATTTTTTGTAAGTCAGTTAAATCATGATTGGTTAGTTGTAATTCAGTCTTGAGGTAATTTTGAATTGTGCCGGATTCTTGGCGAATCGCCATTTGGGCGGTTTGGAGATAATCCAAGTGAACGGTCAATAAGGATTGAACGCTTTGGTAAATGCCTTGATCGGCCGTCTTTTGTTGGAGGCGCTGTAAGGACTTCTGCACAAAATCAGCCGATGCGAGGTTAGTGAGCAGGTAATCAGCTTGAATCGTCTCTGCGGGCACATTAAGGGCACTGAGTAAGAAGACAGTGGCCATGCCGGTCCGATCTTTGCCAGCCGTACAGTGGAAAAGGGTTGTTTGATGATCTTGATCGTTGGCGAGCAGTAATTCAAAAAAGCGGCGGTAAGCTTGCTTAGAATGGGGCTGATTAATCAAATTGTCATAAACCTTTTGCATCCGAGTGTGGCCGCTGAGGGGGTCCTTGCTAAAGAGTTGATAGAGTTCATCCTGACTCGCTGAATTGGCAGTTTCGTCAACAGCAAAAACAGGGAGGAATTCGTAAGTCGTATTGGCGGGTAATCGATCGGGCGCTTTGGCTTTTTCATCTTCAGAACGCAAGTCAATATCATAGCGCAAACCGTATTGATCAAGATAGTTTAAATCCGCATCAGTGAGATGGGCTAAGTTGGCTGAGCGCAGTAATTTATGCCATTTAAGCGTGCGGCCATCAGTCGTTTGATAGCCACCTAATTCTCTAAAGTTATGGCCTTTTTCGAGTGGTAAAATCCGTTGTGTCATCTCTAAAACCTCCCTATTTTCTCATAGATTTATTGTAGCATATTTATTATTGACATGACTGTCACTTGTCAAGCGTGTAGGAAAGCTCGTATGATAAGAAGAAAAGGGCGGAGACGGATAAATGATTACCTATTTCGAAATACAGACGACCGGTGAGATTCGTGAGAGCCGCTCGGAAAAAGCGGCCAATTGGATTCACTTTGAAGATCCTAGCAAGCATGAGATGCAGCATTTTGCGCGGAAGTACCATTTGCCACGCATGTTGTTTGAGGTCGCCCAAGATATCAATGAAGTGGCTCGGTATGAAACGTTTACGACGGAAACGGGTGAAACTCTCAGTCATATTTGCTTGTTAGTACCGGTCAAAACCCATGATTCTGAAAAACATGCTGAATACATTACGCGGCCGTTTTCATTTATCATCAGTGGGCAAACCTTACTGACAGTTGGGCACCAACAAAGTGAATTGGTGGCCGAGATGCAACGGATTACGGGAACTGATCAACAGGTCGAAAGCATTGTGTTACAGAGTATCTCGTTGATTTACCAACGCTATTTGACCGCTTTAGATGTGGTCGCCCAACAGATTCATCAGTTGGAGAAAAACGTCCATATTTCGACGCGGAATCAAATTTTATACGCACTCAAAGCACTTAAAAAGAGTGTCGTTTACTTGGATTTGGGTTTAAAAAGTAATCAGCAGAGCTTACCGCAGATTAAAGAGACGGCGTTATTTGAAGAAGTGGCTGATCAAAAAGATCGTCTTTACCGCATCGATTTACAGTTTGCTAAATCAGATAAGGCGATTACGACTTATCGCGCTTTGTTAGAACAATTAAGTGATTTATTATCAGATATCATTTCCAATCGTTTGAATAACATCATGAAGACGTTGACGTCGATTTCGATTGTTTTAACGGTCCCCACCATTATTGGTGGTTTCTGGGGGATGAATGTGCCAGTGCCGCTAACGCATAGTGGTAAGGGGTTTATCCTGCTATTGGGCTTATCGGGAATTGTGAGTGCCTTGGTTGGCTGGTGGCTGAAGAAGAAGGATTATTTTTAAAGGATACACTTAAGAAAACGCTATTCTTTTTGCTTGAATTGTCCGCGAAAGCGGTATATTCTTAATGTAGTATCATTGTGACATTGTGCATAAAGAGAAAGTGAGATGAACAGCATGGTTCAAGAATATAAGAGAATATTAGTACCAGTTGATGGTTCCGAAGAAGCTGAATTAGCCCTTAATAAGGCAGTTCAAGTGGCTAAGATGAATCACGCTCAAGTAGATATTTTAAATGTATTAGATACGAAACAATATGCAGGGAGTTATAGCGGCATGCTTTCTGGAGATGCTATTTTCCAAATCTCAGAAGACGCACAAAATTATCTCAATAGTTTGAAATATGATATTCAAACCAATGATAATTTGATGGACGTTGAAATTCACGTCCGTTTTGGCAATCCGAAGAATGTCATCGCACGTGATTTCCCATCAGAATACAAAACAGATTTAATTATGATGGGCTCAACCGGGTTGAACGCTGTTGAACGGATGTTAATGGGTTCTGTCACAGAATACGTTAACCGGACAGCGATTTGTGACGTGTTGATTGTGAAGACTGATGTCAATAACAATCCCTACAAAAAATAACTTTAAGTAATCAAAAAAGCCATGACAGCACAAGTTGTCGTGGCTTTTTAACGTACTTTAATGTAGAAGGGAGTCGATGAACATGGCAAGCGATAATTGGATGAATGCGACAGCAGAGCTGTTAACCTACTACGAACAAGAATGGGGCCAACCGGAACACGATGACCAGTGCTTATTTGAACTATTGTGTTTGGAAACCTACCAAGCGGGTTTGAGTTGGCAAACGGTGCTGGCAAAACGGGCGGCTTTTAGAACTGCTTTTTACCAGTTTGAGATTCAAAAAGTCGCGCAAATGACGACGACTGATATTGACCGTTTATTACAAAATCCAGCGATCATTCGCAACCGGCGTAAGCTAGCAGCAACGGTGAATAATGCGCAAGTTGTTTTAGCAATTCAACAAGAACAGGAAAGTTTTGCGCACTATCTGTGGGATTTTGTTGACGGGCAACCAATCGTTAATCGACCAAAAACGTGGGCAGACGTCCCTGCACAATCAGCATTATCGGTTGCAGTGAGCCGGGATATGAAGCGGCAGGGCTTCCAATTCGTTGGTCCAGTGACGGTTTATTCTTACTTGCAAGGTGCGGGTTTAATCGACGATCATCCCCAGCATCTGAAGGGATAGACTGTCCCTTAAATCGCGGATGGTGTATGATGATAGGGAAGATTAAAAGTCTATTTTAGATAATTTAAAGGAGTACACAAAAATGGCACAAGATAACGTTCGCCAATTAGCGGATTGGTTAGAAGAAAACATGACGGCAATTATTGATCGTAAAGTTAGCCTCAATGTTTCAGAAATTTTTGCAGTATTAGATAGTTTTGGTGTTTTGAATAATCCAGTAGCAAAATACTTGGATATTACAGAAGAAACTTACTATCAATCTGAATCAGACCATAAATTAACCTTATCAGATGACCGTAAATTATTGATGGATGTTACTGACCGGATCATGGTAACCCACGTTGATGGTATTTTAGCCGATAACAAAGTTAACTTTGAATACAGTCACGAAGCTGTTTATGAAGATCAATACTTAGTGAAACGCGACTTAGAAGTCCTCACTTACGGCTTAGCCGTGATTGGCGCTGTTGCGGCTACTGTTAAACATAACCTCATTCAAGCGGACCTTTCTAAGGATGCTGTCTTGAGTTTGGCACTTGCTGCTCAAAATATTGCGAACTGGCAAGCAAATCAATAGCATACAAACGGAGTTGGGCCAAAAATCACTTTTGGCCCAACTTTTTTAATACCCGATAGTTGCTAAACGTGTGCTATCAGTCATATCCTTGTGGTTAACGTCGAATGGCAAACGATTGCTGGTGCAATCATTCACCATTCTTTGTTAATCCTCAGGATATCCCCGACTGATAGCACACTCTTTTTTTATTTATCATAAATTAAGCGGTTTCTAGTGAAAAAAAGCAGAAAATATGGCATGATTAAACAGTAAATAAGAGTTGAGGAGCTGTTGAATAAATGACAAAAATTGCAATTGCCGGTTCTGGTGCAATGGGCAGCCGTTTTGGCTACATGCTACAAGCAGCCGGGAACGATGTCGTCTTACTAGACAATTGGGTCGAACATGTTCAGGCAATTAATACCAAGGGGTTAACGGTAGCGATTGCGGGACAAGACGTGCAACACGTTCAAATTCCAGCAGCCTTACCCACAGCGATTAAAGACGTTCAAGATGTGATTATCATCTTCACGAAATCGATGCAATTAGGGGCGATGCTACAATCGATTAAACCGCTGATTGGTGAGAAGACGAAGGTCGTTTGTTTATTAAATGGCTTGGGTCATCCCGAAACAATTGAACGCTACTTACCCAAACATAATATCTTCGTCGGCATTACGTTGTGGACTGCTGGTTTAACCGGTCCTGGGGAAATTAGCCTTAGTGGTTCCGGCAGTGTTGAACTTCAAAACGTGGCCCCAGAAGCCAAAGGTGCCGCTGAAGAATTAGTCGCGATGTTGAGTGCCGCTGGTTTACATGCGACCTATAGTGCTGATGTCTTGTTTTCAATTTGGCGCAAAGCTTGTGTGAATGGCACCTTGAATAGCCTCTGTGCTTTATTGGATTGTAACATTGCCCAACTCGGTCGGACGAGTCAGGTCAACTCATTACTGGCTTCGATTGTGGCTGAATTTTCAGCAGTGGCAGCGACCGAAGCGGTTGATTTGGATGTGCCAACAACGATTGCGCATATCGATCAATTATTTGATCCCACCCAAGCTGGCGAACATTATCCATCGATGCACCAAGATTTAATCCAACACCATCGTTTAACGGAAATTGATTACTTAAACGGCTACGTTGCGCGCAAGGGCCAAGAACGTGGCATTCCAACGCCCGTCAACCAATTGATTACCCAACTTGTGCATACTAAAGAAGCACTCGTCATCGAAAAATAAAGGAGTCCTTAAAATGACAGAAAAACAACCTTTAAACATTGAAGTCACTTCAATGCACTACCAAAAACTATTAATCGCGATTGATGATGATGATCCAACGTCATCAAAACGCGCTTTTAATTACGCTTGTACCGTCGCTAAGATGTACCAAATTCCAATGGGGATTGTCAGCATCTTAGAAACCGGCGATTTAAATATCTATCAATCACTCTCACCAAACGTGGTCGCTAAACGACGGGAAGAAATCGCCGCAGACCTAGATATCTTCGTTCAAAAGGCCCAAGAATTTGGTGTCCAAGAAGTGACACCAATTCTTGGTGAAGGCAATCCAGGCCACGTGATTGTCGAAGAAATCATTCCTGAATTCAAACCAGATCTTGTCATCTGTGGTTCGAAAACAAAACCTTCAAAACACTTAATTGGTACGCATGCGAGCTACTTATCTAAATATGCACCTAGCTCAGTAATGGTTGTCCGTTAAGAATCTAAAAGCACCCAAATAATTTTTATTTTGTTTTGGGTGCTTTTTCGATTAGAATAGGATTATCAGGAGGCAAGACTATGCTAGAATGTCCACAATGTCATATTAAATATGGTCGCAAGCTGCAGCAGTGTCCAAATTGCGGTGCGGCTGCAATCAATCACGAAACGACTCAAGCCAAACCAACCGCACTCAAGTATCACCAATTTTTACAGGTGAGTTGGCGGCAACCGCTACAAACACCATGGCGGTGGGTTAATCCCCAATTTGGCTGGGTAACTTTTGCCATCTTATTGCTGGTTAATACGGCGACGATTAGTTTATTGATGGCGGGCTGGTCCGAACAAGTCGGGGCCGTGGCCGGTGTCACTGGCACGCAAGTGATTTTACGGCAGCCAGTGGCGTTGTGGCCGCTTGAATTACGCCTCTTTTTAATCCAACTGGGTGGCTTATTAGTTCTGATAGGAACCGGGTACTTACTGAAACGGTATCTTTTAAAACAAAAAAATTTGCGCTTTGACCGCTATTTAACTGAAATCAGTGCTTACGGGAGCTTCGTCTTATTACTAACGATGGCGGCCTTGTTGGTTACTTTTGTGGCTGGCTTGATGGCGCTATGGTTAGTTGTCATCTTACTGGTGTTGAGTTATCTCTGGGTGAATATGGCGATTGTTGTGAGTTTAATCCGACAACCAATGGCGGGCTTCGATCAATTTTACACGGTCATCCTATTTGAAATTATTGTTCACTTGCTATTGCTTGTGATGAGCAGTCAGGTCGTTATGATGGGCCTTGCGAACCTCTTTTAAAAATAAAAGTGCGTATTTTGGTACACTTTTTGAAAAAGGGACTAATATAGAAAGTGTAATAAGAAATATTTAGGAGGCTTTTGCAATGGCAGTAGGTACAGCAACATTGGTTTTAGATATGAAGATGTCAGAGGCATTTGACTGGAGCGACGATGCAACAATCGTGAGAGAAGCATTATGGGACCACTACATGGAATCAAATGGTCACAATACGGATCAAACAGTTGCCGCAATGAAACCTTACCTCAGCATGAGCGATTCAGAAGTACGGACTAAAGCTGAAGCACTTTTAAAAAAATAACTGAAGACAAAAAAAGTCGCCGTGAACAAGCAATTGTTCATAGCGACTTTTTGATTGGATGAAGTGTGTGGTAGCACACACTTTTATTTTAGACGTTATACATATAAGCACGTGTCATTGGTAAATCACGGGCGCTAGCGCCTTTAGAAACGAGGTATTGAATAACATCGATATTACCAGATTCAAAAGATGAGGCACAAGCTTGGAGATAGAGATCCCACATTCTAACGAATTCAAGACTCGTTTGTTGTTGGATTTCATCACGGTGTGCGTTGAAATTGGCATCCCAAATTTCCAACGTCTTTTGATAGTGCCGACGTAAAGGTTCCATGTCAGCGATTTGTAAACCGGCATCGACAATGTGTTGCGTATTTTCAACCAAGCCTGGCACATAGCCACCTGGGAAGATATACTTGTTGATCCAGGCGTTCTTGGCGCCGCCTTGTTGACGCGTAATGCCGTGAATAAGGGCCACGCCATCGTCTGTTAAGTAATCCGCAACATCTTTGAAGTATTCAGCCAAGTTTTCTTGACCAACATGTTCGAACATGCCGACACTTGTAATGTAATCAAATGGGGCGTGTTTTAATTCACGATAATCGACAAGTTCAACGGACGCAACGTCACTGAGGCCTTCTTCGTCAATTCGTTGTTGAACAAAATTATATTGTTCTTGGCTTAAAGTAATGCCGACAACTTTTAAGTGATATTCCTTAGCGGCGGTTAACATCAATGTGCCCCAGCCACAGCCGATATCGAGCAATGTCCGATTAGGTTGTGGATTGAGTTTTTGTAGAATATGGTGCACTTTGTTGATTTGAGCGGTTTCTAAATCATCTGTTGGTTGTTCGAAATAAGCACAAGAATAAGTCATGGTTTTATCTAGCCAAAGTTGGTAGAAATCATTTCCTAAGTCGTAGTGACTTTGGATATCCTTTTTGCTAGCTTTTTCTGAGTGTGATTGTTTAGGTAAAAAGTGAATGTAACTGTGACTGCGCATAAAACTCTCTGAGCTGTTATAAGCGGCTGTCAGTAGTTTTTGAAGTGGTGCGTCACCTTTGCCTGTCACCTCAATATCGCCTGCCATATAGGCTTCCCCTAAGGCTAATGAGGCGTTGCTGGTTAGTGATTTGATGGGGATGAGTTTTTTAAAAGTAATTGCTATTTCAGGCTCTCCGGTTCCGTAGACGTCAGTACTACCATCCCAAAAGTGGACGGCGACTGGAAAATCAAAAGAGTGTTGTAGTAGTTTCTTATAAAAAGTTTTTTCTAACATTCCGAAAATCCTTTCTAGGAAAAAATTTTTAATACCAAACTAGTATACGTTTATTTTAAAAATTATGTAAGTCATAACACTTATGTAAGGTTAGATTTTTCATTATTCAATTAACGCGAAGTGTTGTAAAATGATGATATGTTTTAGATTAGGGAGGAAAACGTGTGACTTTATACCAACGATTTGTAGCGAACGAACAATTACGGCGCCTAGTAGTTCTAATGGGGATGATTGGTGTTATTTTTGCGGTTCGTTCAATGATGAATATCATCTTGTTGACGTTCATCTTTACTTTTTTAGTTACCCAATTGGTGCGCCACGTGCAGCGTTATGTTCGGATACCACCAGCCGCGGTGGTTGTACCACTCTACATTTTAGTGATTTTATTGGTCTATCTCGGGGTAACCATTTATGTGCCACAAATCGCTAAACAAACGATTAAATTAGGTGAAAGTGTTTATAATTTTTACCAGAGTCCATCCTTTGATGCCAATAAATTCATGCAACTGATCAGCCAATACATGAAACAGTTTAATTTGACCGACCAGTTAAAGCATGGTGTTTCAACCTTGGTTAACTATATTACCGGGATTGGTACGATGGGCGTGACGATTGTCTTGTCGTTTATCCTCAGTTTCTTTTATACGATTGAACTGGATAAGTTACCACAATTTGGTGGGCTCTTCTTAAAGAGTACCTACGGTTGGCTTTTCCGAGATATTGCTTACTTTGCTAAAAAATTCGTGAACACTTTTGGTGTTGTGATTGAAGCGCAAATCTTTATCGCGGTCGTTAATACGGTCCTCACAACGATCACATTGACGGTGATGAAGATGCCTAATATTCCGAGTTTGGCAATTATGATTTTCTTATTATCAATGGTCCCAGTGGCGGGTGTGATTCTGTCATGTATTCCACTATGTATCATCGCTTTTTCAGTGGGTGGTGTGCAGTATGTGATTTATATTCTGGTGATGATTACCGTCATTCACGCGCTAGAAGCTTATGTCTTGAATCCGCGCTTTATGTCGAGCAAGACACAACTACCAATTTTCTTCACCTTTGTCGTTCTCTTTGTCGCTGAACGTTTCTTAGGCACGTGGGGCTTGATTGTTGGGTTACCAATTTTCACGTTCTTCTTGGACGTCTTAGGGGTTAAAACAATTAAAACGAAATAAAAAAAGGACCCGGCATTTAGCCGAGTCCTTTTTGATTAGTTTAGTGTACTACTGATTTATGAAAGAGATTCGGGGCGGGTTAAGTTACTGTCGGCAATGATGACAGCGAGTTGATTGAGATCAACTTGTAATTCAGTCGCGATGATGAACAACGCTTTTAATGAAGGGGCAGCGCCTTTTTCCCAGCGGAAAATCATGGAGCTACTGACCTTAATATTGTATTTTTGCGTTAATAAATCGGCTAGCTGCCGCATCGTAAGATTCCGTGAAACCCGCTTATCATGTAATAGTTGTCCAAACATTAAATTCACCTTCTTACTCGCAATAAAAACTATAGTACTAAGTATATGACAAAATACGCTAAAAAGTTAACACTTTCGTACAAAATCGTTAATTGACAAGTTTATCTAGATGACGTAATATTCCTAATGTGGAGCAAAGTTTGAGAATATTCATTTGGGGGTGCCAAATTTGGCAGGAAAACTTTTCGTGCTATCAGGATATTTAAAGGGTCGTGACATCAAGCAGCAGGAAGTTGCTGATGTTTTAAATAAAACGCTAACAACTGCTAACCGTAAGATTCGCGGTAAAATTCCGTTTACCGTCAAGGAAATTCAGTTGCTACACGATCAGCTAGATGTGCCGATTCTAATCTTCTTTGAATCTTAGTTCCTAAAGAGGAATAATTAGATTAGGATTAAGCGGGGGTACCACTAGTATTTAATAATAAAAAAACGATAAGCCCTCAGGCTTATCGTTTTTTTTTAGAAACTTATTATTTTTCATTAAGTAAAGCTAATTTACCATTCACAATCATTTCGCATAAATCAGGGTAGCTAATACCAAGAACTTCTGCTTCTTGAGGAATTAATGATAATGGTGTCATACCAGGTAATGTATTGCCTTCGATGACGTATAAGCCAGTTTCAGGACTCCAGAAGAAATCGATGCGGGCGTAGTTGGTTAAACCAAGCGCGTGCATGGCATCAAGCGCCATTTGTTTCATGGCTTCGTGAACATTATCTGGTAAGTTGTTAGGTGGTGTGACGAATTTCGTCGTGTTACCTGTTACGAATTTGTGTTCAAAGTCATACCAACCGTCATTGACTTCAATTTCAATGGCTGGTAATGGTTGTTCGTTAATGACACCCAGTGAGAATTCGCGACCCTTGATGAATTCTTCGATCAAGGCTTCGTTATCAAAACGCAAAGCATCTTCGACAGCTGGTTTTAATTCAGCTTCGTTGTGGACGATATGTGTCCCAACACTTGAACCACCATTACTTGGTTTAACCACAACAGGGTATTCAAATGGCATTTCTGGCATTGGTTGATGACGATAAGCAGCGACAAAACGTGCTGTTGGAATGTTGTTGAAGAGTAAGATTTCTTTAGAAACTTTTTTGCTCATTGTAATACCAGCAGCTAATGTGTCACTACCAGTATAAGGAATTTCAAAGACATCGAGAACCGCTTGAACTTTACCGTTTTCGCCATCGCCACCATGGAGTGCGAGGAATACGATATCAGCAGTTTTACAAATTTCTAAGACATTCGGACCAAATAGTTGTGTTGAACCATCTTCGCGAAGTTTATTGATGTCGTCATCTGTTAAAACTTCATCATCAATATCATAATCTTTTTCAACGGGATCAGATGAATAAAGAGAGTCGATTGTGGCACCATCTTTCAATTCATTCCCTAAAAAAAGATCGACAAAGGCAACATCATGTCCTTTTGTTTGTAGTGCATGGGTAATCTTGTGTCCGGACGTTAGTGAAACGTTACGTTCAGTACTACGACCGCCCGCTAAGACAACAATTTTCATATGAATCTACCTCCGAGTATTTTTGGAACCTTAAGTATAGCATAAAACGCTTAAGGCGGGAATTAAAATGCTAAATTAGGGCGGTTAACTATTTTGCGTTAGCACTCGCAATGAAAGAGTGCTAATTACTTGCATTAGACGACTAACGCGTTAAAATAGAATTGTAATTAAGATAAAGAAAGGAAGTTTTAGAGATGGCAAACGAATTAATGGATCGTCGTCAAGATTGGTTAGACAGTTTAGTAGGTGATGACTTTTTCAAGAATTTCGGCAAACAATTCTTTGCAATGTCGCCTGAAACTGACAACTTGTTGAAAACAGACGTGAAGGAGACCGATAAGGATTATCAATTAACGGTTGATTTACCTGGGCTCAACAAGCAAGACATCCACGTCGATTATCAAAACAATACGTTAAAGATTAGTGCAAAACGGGATAGTTTTAACGATCACAGCGACTCAGAAGGAAACTTGATTCAAAGTGAACGTCACTATGGCCGCTTCAGTCGTCAATATTATTTACCAGAAGTTGATCGCCAAGGAATTAGCGCGAAATATGAGGATGGCGTTTTGCAATTAGTCTTACCAAAAATGGCTGAAGATACACAATCAACAAGCCAAATTGAAATTCAATAATGATTATCTAGGAGTCGCCGATTTTTGTTGGTGACTCTTTTTTTATGGCAATAATAATAATGCGTTTTCGTAAGGGATATTGTATAGTTAAAGTGGTTAATAAATGTTGAGGAGGCAGTAATATGCTAACGTTAACGCATCTTGAAAAAAGTTTTGGGGCGATGAAAGCTGTAGATGATGTATCGTTTACCGTTCAACCAGGCGAAATATTAGGGCTTATTGGGCAAAACGGTGCTGGTAAGACGACAACTTTTAGAATGATATTGAATTTTTTAACACCGGATAGCGGGACGATTTTGTGGCAAGGGCATGCATTTACCAGTCGTGACTACGATCAATTAGGTTACCTGCCAGAAGAACGGGGCCTCTATCCTAAGATGACCGTTGAACAACAAATTTTATATTTTGCGCAGTTACGCGGGCGGACCGCGGCGGAAATTAAACCACAAATTGACGAGTGGTTAGCGCGTTTTGCTGTTAAGGGCCAACGTACTGATAAGATTAAGGATTTATCCAAGGGCAATCAACAAAAGGTGCAACTGATTGCGACCTTAATTCATAAACCAGCGCTCATTATTTTAGATGAACCATTCAGTGGGTTGGATCCTGTAAATGCTGGTTTATTAGAAGATGGTATTTTATGGTTGAAGTCGCAAGGCTCGGCAATTATTTTTTCGAGTCATGATATGACGAATGTTGCCAAGATTAGTGACCGGATTGTCATGTTGCGCAATGGGCAAGTCGTGTTATCCGGAAGTGTCGATGAAGTACGAGCCCAGTTTGGCCGCACGAAACTCTTCTTGGAATCACCGTTAACGCAATCTGAACTGGAACAAATTGAAGGTGTTTCACGTGTAACACGCCACGGTCACCAGTTTGAATTGACGCTAGCTGACGAAGCGGTTGGCAAAGAGATTTTCGAACGCGCGACGCAAGCAGGTTATATTCCAGAATTTAGTCAACAAGCGCCTAGTCTAGACGAAATATTTAGATTGAAAGTGGGTGAGCAACATGACTAAATTTAAGATTATTTTTAAACAGGTTTTCTTTAAAAATATTAAAAGTCCGGCCTATATCATTATGATTATCATGCCAATTATTCTATTAGGGGTCGTCCTAGGGATCGGTAAATTGATGGACCAATCCACCGAACCAGCTAAGATTGCGGTTCTCAGTCAACAACCAGCTGAACAAGCAGCCTTGCAACAAATGAGAGGGCAAGATTACGTCATTGATACGCAAATTAAGACGCAACCGCAAGCAGCTCAAGCGTTGAAACAAGAAAAAATTGATGGTTATTTAATCATTCAGCAAGGCAATAGCCAATATTTTGAACGGAAAGATAGTCGTGATTTTGATCCGAGTGGCATTCAAAATCAGTTGAATGAAATGAATATTGTGACCCTTGCGCGGCAAGCTAACGTCCCGGCGGACCAAATTCAAAAGTTAATGACACCGATGACGGTTAAATCCGTGACCGTTCAGTTTGAAGCTGGGCAACAAAAAATTGATCAATCTAATCAAAAACAAGTGGGAGAAGGCATTTCATTAGCGATTACAGTCTTAATGTTTGTCTTTATCGTTAATTACGCGGGGATTATCGCACAGGAAATTGCGACTGAAAAAGGCTCGCGTATTATGGAAATCATTCTCTCAAGTGTCTCGGCGACAACTCAATTCTTTGCTAAAATTGCCGCTGTATTAGCATTAGTTTTAACCCAGATTGTCTTTTACATCCTAATTGGAGTGGCGGGTTATCACTACTTAAAACAACAATTACCATTATCGGCGATTTTAAAGCAAGTCGGACCGAACCTCTGGACACCACCGGTTTGGTATGCGATTAGTTTCCTAATTGTCGGCGTTTTACTCTACACAGTGATTGCAGCAATGCTAGGGTCTGTCGTTTCGCGAATGGATCAGGTGCAACAAGCCATTTCACCGTTATTAATCCTCAGTACAATCAGTTATATGTGCGGGTTTATCTTAACGACGCGTTCGGATATCGGCTTTTTAAAAATCCTGAGTTACGTACCGCTCTTTTCACAAATCATGTTACCGGTGCGTTTTGCTAGTGGTGACTTAACTGCAACAGCAGCCACGCTTGGTCTTGGCTTAGCGATTATCACGTTGATAGGCCTTACCTATTTAGCACTGATTATCTATCGCATGAACATTTTGGTCTATTCAGACAAGGGCGTGATGCGCTCATTTATGCGGTCGTTTGCAATGTTGAAGGCGGAAAGACAAAAATAAAAAAACGGTCGGAATCTTCTTTTAGAATGATGCCGACCGTTTTTGATTGCAATCGTTATCAATAATTAAAGCGCTTAGACTACCGGAAAGTAGGGCATCAATGGTAGAATTGAATTAGAATCTGATTGAGGAGGATGACAATGACAAACGTTCGAATGCAAGATGATTTTTACACGGCAGTGAATCAAGAATGGTTAAAAACAGCCGAAATTCCAGCTGATAAACCAGCAACCGGTGGCTTTGTGGCCCTGGTGGATGAAATCGATCAACAATTAACGACCGATTTTAAGCAACTTAAACAAACGGATAATGCGTTATTACAACACTTTTTAGATTATTATGCCCTAGCGGCCGACTTTAAAACTCGTGATGAACTCGGGATTAATCCGATTTTACCGTTTATTGCACGTGTCCGCTCAATTAACAATTTAACAGAATACAATCAAGGCTTGGCAGACTGGGTATTATCAGGCCTACCAACACCTTTTGGCTTGTCAGTGGATGCCGATATGAAAGATACGGCACACCACGCGCTCTACGCTGAAGCGGGGAGCTTAATTTTACCTGATAAAACGTACTACAATGAGGGGAACCAAAGTGCCGAACAGTTATTAGCAGTCTTTACCGACATGATGGTCCAACTATTACAAAAGGTTGGCTTTGCACCGGTTGTCGCGACTAAAACGGTTAAAGAAGCGTTGGCTTTTGACCGCTCACTCGCACCATTTGTGAAGAGCGCCGAAGAAGCCGCGGATTATGCAAAGCTGTATAATCCTAAACCACTAAGCGACTTTATTGCACAACAACAATCAATTGATTTCAAACAACTTTTCAGCCGCATTTTGCCAGTCCAACCTGATAAAATTATCGTGACTGAACCCGTTTATTTTGAACAATTAACTAAATTAGTCAACGATGATAATTTTGCCCAATTTAAGGCTTGGTTACTCGTAATGACCATTCGTGATTGGAGTGGTTACTTAAATGAAGAAATGCGCCAGATTAGTTCAATTTATAGTCGCGCATTATCCGGTAGTAAAGAGGCGAAGCCCCAACAAAAGAGCGCCTATTACTTAGCGCTCGGCATGTTTAATCAAGTCGTTGGGGATTACTATGGCCGTCGTTACTTTGGGGCAACTGCTAAGGCAGATGTCGAAGCCATGGTGAAAAAGATGATTAGTGTCTATCAAAATCGTCTTGAACAAAATGATTGGTTGACCGCCGAAACCCGTGAAAAGGCGATTGTGAAACTCAATCATTTAGGGATTCATGTTGGCTATCCAGAAAAAATTGCACCCATCTTTGAAAAATTGGTGACTGTACCCCAAGCTGATGATGGCACGTTATTTGAGAATACAGCTGATTTCATTCGAACGATTGAAACGGAAAATTTTGCTAAATTAACCCAACCAGTCGATCGTGCAAAATGGGAAATGGGCGCGGCGACAGTCAACGCCTACTATTCACCTTCGAAAAATGTGATTGTGTTCCCAGCAGCTATTTTACAAGCCCCATTTTATGGTTTGCAACAAAGCAGTAGTGCTAATTATGGTGGGATTGGAGCGGTTATTGCCCACGAAATTTCACATGCTTTTGATAACAATGGTGCACAGTTCGATGAATTCGGGAACTTGCATAATTGGTGGCAAGCAACTGACTTAGATCATTTCAAGACGCTATCACAAGCAATGATTGCCGAATTTGATGGCTTAGCATTTGCTGATCAAAAGGTGAATGGCAAGCTAACCGTTTCGGAAAATATCGCTGATGCCGGTGGCTTAAGCTGTGCGCTAGAAGCGGCTAAAGGTGAAGATGATGTTGATTTGGAAGCCTTCTTCGTTAACTGGGCAACAATTTGGCGGATGAAAGCCACACAACAATATCAACAATTACTATTAAATATCGATGTCCACGCACCAAATACCTTGCGGGCGAACGTCCAAGTTCAAAATCTAGCGGATTTCTACACTACTTTTGACGTTCAATCTGCAGATAAGATGTATTTAGCACCGGATAAACGCGTCACAATTTGGTAAATTAAAAAAGTGCGTTTGAAACGGTTTGGCTTTGAGCATTAGCACAGCTCGGTGAATAACTGCTGGACGCAGTTGTTTAACGAGTGACGCTAGGCGCAGAAGACAGTTTCAAAAAACACGATTAAAAAAGTGCGTTTGAAACGGTTTGGCTTTGAGCATTAATGTCGAGTGTCAAAGTTTAGAAATCAAAAAGAGGTGCATCACAAATTTATTTTGTGGCGCACCTCTTTCATTGGAAATGGGGGATTTTGAATGACAGAAAAAGAACGAATGGTTAACGGTCAGATTTACCGTGCAAATGATGCGGAACTACGGGCAGATATGAAACGGGCCCGTGTTTTAACGCGTCTTTTTAACCAAACTACGGAAGAACAACAGGCTTACCGCCGCGAATTGACGCACCAATTATTCGCTCAAAGTGGCGCCGATTTATACATTGAACCACCGTTTCGAACGGATTATGGGTGTCAGACGACAATCGGTCAACGCGTTTATATGAATTATGATTGTATTATTATTGATGTCGCGCCAGTCACAATCGGAGATAATGTTTTCTTTGGCCCCCGAGTTGGTCTATACACCGCTGGTCACCCAATCTCGGCACAAGGCCGGCGTGATGAGTTAGAATATGGCAAACCAATCACAATTGGCAACGATGTCTGGCTGGGCGGCAATACGGTCGTTAATCCGGGTGTGACAATTGGCAACAACGTCGTGATTGGTTCCGGATCAGTGGTCACAAAAGATATTCCGGATAATGTTATCGCAGTCGGGAATCCCTGTCGCGTATTACGACCAATTGATCAAGTCGAAGAGGATTACTGGGCCCGCGAAAAAGAACAGTACTTTGCAGAAATCGCTAACGATTAGTTTTCCGATGACCTACAACTTGAGCGATACAGCATAAAATTAACCAGAGGCAGATCATCAAAAGAACGGTTGTTCCTAGGGGGAAATCAAAGTGCTGCAAGCCATAATAAGCAATTGCCCCTAAAAGCCAACCACTAAAGTTGACGGCGATTGGCAATCGACGGTAGAAATAATTGAAGAAGACAATCGTGTAGAGTGGTGTGAAGGCTGCGCTAATGAGTGTGAGAAAGAGTTCATATTTGAAGAGTTGTTGATTAGCGATTAAGCCCAACCCAATCAATGTGACGACGATCCCTAAGCCATTTTCTGAATAACGGATTTTAGGGAACAGGTTTTTGAGATTAACGCCAGCAGAATAGGCATCCAAAAAGGTCGTCGTAATGGTCGAGAAGATGATGATAAATAAAATTAAAAAGCCGAAGCGACTAGTTGCTAGAAACTGATTAAAATCAGTATAGCCAGTCGTAATAATGGTTAAAAAGCCTAAGAAAAACATCATTAGACTACCAAGAAAGTAGCCGCTAGTACTCCATAAAGAGAGTGCTAGTGGCTTTTTTGAATCCTTGGTATAATCCGCAATTAATGGTAACCAAGAAAGGGCCATCGCAATACTGAGCTCGATGGCAGCCCCAAAGCTCAGTGGATTGGCACTCAGATGAGTGGTGTGACCAGCAAATTGACTGAGTTGCCAAAAAAGGCCCAGGCAAGCAACCACTAAGAGCAATACGATGGAGTTGTTTAGCTTGAAAAAGAATTGCGTTTTAATTGCCAACCAGAAAATAATTAAGCCAGCCACGATAATGGCATTCATCAGATAACTGAGGTGAGTCAGCTTGAGTTGCTGCATGGCTTGGGCGGCATTAGCAATCATGATGCCAGTCCACCCAATTAATTGAATGACGTTTAAAATCGCAAAGAGGATAAAACCGATTTTACCGTAAATTGGGTCTGTTAACTCAATCGCGTTTTGATGACGCGTGCCACCGAGAAAACTAGCCGGTAATAGCAATAAAAAGGCACCAATCAGGTGACCAATGATAATGGCTAGACTGCCTTTGACGAGACCAAGGGGCGCAATGAGTGTCCCAGTGATGATTTCCGCAATTGAAATAGCCGCTCCAAACCAGAGTAGGAATTGATTATGATTAACTTTCATGATTATTCCCTTCTGAGCTCTGCCAAGGTTGGTTTAATAGTTGGATTGCTTGGGGAATATTTTTAGCCTGTGTAATAGCAGAAATCACGGCCGCCCCCGCAACACCGGTCTCAGCAACTTGTTG
This sequence comes from Latilactobacillus sp., assembly GCF_033176295.1. Taxonomy (NCBI): domain Bacteria; kingdom Bacillati; phylum Bacillota; class Bacilli; order Lactobacillales; family Lactobacillaceae; genus Latilactobacillus; species Latilactobacillus sp. The sequence goes on along the minus strand of NZ_JAMQEX010000005.1, from coordinate 38,781 downwards.
GCAGTTTTTTAAACTAATGCCCCCAATTGCGACAACCGGTAACTGGCTGAGTTGCGTGAATGTTTTTAGTTGTGCTAAACCGAGTGGTGTTTTGGCATCTTCTTTAGAATTCGTCGGAAAGATGGGGCCTACACCAATATAATCGAGCGCCGGTTGTTGATGACTGCTTAGGATTTCTTGAGCAGTATGACAGGATAGCCCGGTAATTAGGCCGTGTTGCTTGGCAACTTCAATTTTAGGCCATGGTTGATCAGATTGCCCAACATGGAGTCCGTCTGCTTGCAAATCTAAAGCTAATTCTAAGCGATCATCGATAATAAAAGGCACGTGATAAGTACGACAAAGTGCTTGCGCCTTTTTGGCGTAGTCGGACCGCATTGCGTCAGTTGGTAAGCTATTTGGGCCCTTATCTCTGAATTGAAAGCAAGTAATCCCAGCTTGTAAAGCCTGGTCAAGTATAGGTAAAAAGTTTTCTCGACCAGTATCTTGTGTACCAGCCACTAAATAAGTTTGGAGTATTTCCTGGGCAATATTAGTCATGTTCAACCTCCTGATAAGCCCAATGATTTGTGGGGCCGTGACCGTGGCCGACTGCAATTGGATTGGCAATGGCCGCTTGAATGAAGGCTTTACTAATCTGAATGGCTTTTTTGAGTGGGACTTGTTTAGCTAGCTCGGCGGTTAGACAAGCCGAGAAGGTGTCACCAGTGCCGTGGGTGCGAACGGTCGCAATCCGTGGTGTGTTTAACCAGTCGTCACTACCATCAGCGTAGAGAACGTAATCACAGGCTTGGTCACTATTATCGAGATGGCCACCTTTAATGATGATATTTTTAGCACCCATTTTTTGCAGTTGCGTTGCGGCGATTTTAAAATCGGCAGTTGTTTGAATTTTTTGACCGGTTAACACCTCTGCTTCTGGTAGGTTAGGTGTTAAGACAGTTGCCAAAGGTAAGAGTTCTGATCGTAAGGTGTCAATGGCGGAGTCGGCTAGTAGAGAGGCACCACCTTTTGCAATCATAACCGGATCGAGTGTTAAGGGGCCAAAGTCGAAGCGCCGGAGGTTTTGGGCAACGACGGCGACGTGCTCAGCATCGGCGAGCATGCCTGTTTTACAGGCTCGGATCTTAAAATCGGCTGCGAGCGATTCAAACTGTTTGGTGACTAGTTCGAGCGGTAGCGGGAAGCTATCTTGAACGCCAATGGTATTTTGGGCCGTAATTGCGACGACCACGTTGGTGGCAAAGACGTGGCGTTCTTGGATGGTTTTAATGTCGGCTTGCATACCAGCACCGCCACCACTATCTGAACCGGCGATTGTTAAGGCTTGTGGGAAATTATTCATGAGTTAAGACCTCCGTGACTTGTGCATGGTTTTGAATCTCAGTTGCTGTAATGTTAAATAAACGGTCTAATAATTGCGGATAAAAAGAACCAGGTAAAGGCGTTGGCATTGCTTCGGCGACTAATTGCCCGGCAACGGCAAAGGTCGTTGCTGCGTCGATGGCCGCTTGATAAGGATTGTCAGGACTAACGGCGACAAATGCGGCGCAAAGACCAGTTAGCATATCGCCAGAGCCGACGTGGACTTGGAAAAGTGGCGTGCCATTGGCAACTTTAGTCGTGTGATGACCATCAGTGATGATATCGGTTGGACCTGAAAGTAAAATGGTTGTTTGCTGTTTTTTAGCAGCTGTTTGAGCAATTTTTACGAGATCAATTTCGCCATTGCCTGCATCAATACCATTAGCTTGCCAGTCTAAACCAGCTAGATAAGCAATTTCCCCCGCATTTCCGCGGATAATTTGGGGTGCTCCCAATGCTAAGAGTTCATCGATAATTTTCTGACGATAATGAATTGAACCGACTGCGACCGGATCGATGACGACTGGTTTAGCTTGGCGATAAGCTTCAGCCATTAAAGTCTTCATTTGGTGAATGGGTTCAGCGGATAGTGTCCCAATATTGATGCTGAGTGCCTGCGCAATAGCGACCATTTCTGGGGCCTCTTCAGGATCACTAGACATGATTGGAGATGCACCGATTATATTTTGAACATTGGCGACTTGATCGACCGTGACGCTGTTGGCAACGTTGGTGATAATCGGGTTAGCTTGTTTTATCTGGTCTAACAGTGTCTTTGACATGCAAAAAACCTCCCTTAAAATCAAAAAAACCACTTTTAGATGCACGAATGCATAGAAAAGTGGTGTTGGTTTAATAGAGAAAGGCACTTTCCTACGCAAGTCTGAACTTACAGGTTCAAAGGGATCAGGTTGTACAAACCTATCTCAGTTCTTCTAAGAACACCCCTAGTGCAAAGCGATTAAATTGTACCTTCAGTATACGTCAAATCATTATTTTTGCAACCGTTTTAATTTCAAGGCAATAATTAATGCCGTTATACGGTATAGACCAAAATATTTTCGAATTAAGAAACCGCTTTATTCCGTGACCTTAAAGGTCTATACCGACTATTAAGCGCTTGCTTATCGTTTGCATTAATGATTTAATATTGTTAACGAAATAAATGAATGAATGGAGAACACCTTATGAAGAATTACTTACAACGAATGGGTCGTTCATTAATGTTGCCTGTTGCTGTATTACCAGCAGCCGCAATTTTGATCGGGATTGCTAACTGGGTTGGCAATGGCGATTCAAATGCAAACGTCTTTACAATTTTCCTAGCAGCTGGTGGCGGCGCAATTTTAAACAACTTGCCATTATTATTTGCCGTTGGTCTAGCCCTAGGGATGTCTAAGGATCAGGATGGGGCAGCCGCACTTGCTGGTTTAGTCGCTTTCTTAGTCCCTAAGACCATTTTAGCACCTGCCTCAATTCAAGCGATGCAAGGTTTATCAGATATCGCTGAGGTGAATCCAGCCTTTGGTAAAATCGAAGGTAATGTTTTAATCGGGATTATCGCCGGTTTAATTGCAGCTGCAATGTACAATCGTTTCCACAACGTGAAGTTGCCAATGGCGCTTTCCTTCTTTAGTGGGAAACGTTTGGTGCCAATTATGGCCGCAACAGCAATGATGGTTGTTTCAGCAATCTTGTACTTTGTTTGGCCAGCTGTCTTTACTGTTTTAGTATCATTTGGTGAAGCAATTTCAAAACTAGGCTGGGTTGGTGCCGGTTTATACGGTTTCTTCAACCGTTTATTGATTCCAACTGGTTTACATCACGCCTTGAACTCAGTGTTCTGGTTTGATGTTGCTAACATTAACGATATCGGTAACTTCTTGGGCGGTGCGAAATCACTTGCTGCCGGAACAGCCGTGATTGGTAAAACAGGGATGTACCAAGCTGGTTTCTTCCCAGTCATGATGTTTGGGTTACCTGCTGGTGCCTACGCAATTTACAAGAACGCTCGCCCAGAACGTCGTAAAGCAACAGCTTCATTGATGTTAGCTGCTGGCTTTGCGTCATTCTTTACAGGGGTCACAGAACCACTTGAATTCTCATTTATGTTTGTGGCATGGCCACTCTACGTTCTACATGCAGTATTCACAGGGATTTCATTAGCCGTTGCTGCTTTCTTCCACTGGACAGCCGGCTTCGCATTTAGTGCTGGTTTAGTCGATTATGTTTTAAGTTTGAAAAATCCAGTTGCCAACCAACCATTGATGTTATTGGTTGAAGGCTTAGTCATGGCAGTTATTTACTACTTCGGTTTCAACTTTGCCATCAAGAAATTCAACTTGATGACACCGGGTCGCGAAGCAGATGATGCTGTTGATGAAGATACTGCCGGTGTCGAAACAGATGCTACTGATGACAAATTCATGATTCAAGCAAAACGGATCTACGCTGCAATCGGTGGTAAAGACAATATCAAAGTAATCGATAACTGTACGACTCGTTTGCGTCTACAATTAGAAGACACAGCCAACGTTAACCAACCGGCTATTAAGGCCGCTGGTGCCGCTGGGATTAACGTCTTAGACAAAACCAATATTCAAATTATTATCGGAACAGAAGTTCAATTTGTGGCGGATGCCCTGAAAGAACTTTATAACCACAACACACCAATCGCAACCAGCGCACCAGAACCAGCTGCTGCACCAGTTGAAGCCCCTGTTGATAGTGATATTAACTCAGGTGAGACAGATGTCTTTTACGCAGTTGCAAACGGTGAATTGATTGATATTGAAAATGTTGATGATCCAACTTTTGCACAAAAGATGTTAGGTGACGGCTACGCAGTCGTACCAACTGATGGCAAGATTGTCGCACCAGTTGATGGGACAATCATGACGATTTTCCCAACGAAACATGCGATTGGCATTAAGACGACTAATGGTTTGGAAGTCTTAGTCCACATGGGAATTGATACGGTTGAATTAAACGGTGCACCTTTTGAAGTCGCTGTTGAAGAAGGCCAAACAATCAAGCATGGTGACTTACTGGCAACCGTTGATCTTGATCAAATCGTTGCAGCTGGTAAGCAAACAGCGATGATGGTGATTATTACAAACATGCCAGCAGTTGCTTACATGAAGTTCAATAATATGGGCCAATCAGTCCAAGCTGATACAGTTGCCGTAAAAGCAACCACTAAATAAACAATCAAAAAACGCCTGACGAATTAAGTTCGTCAGGCGTTTTTGTGTGGTATAAATCATTATCCAAATAGGTTTTTAAAGAAGTTGCCAATACTATCGAATAATTTTTGAATGAAGTTACGGTTACTTTCAGTGTTTAATTTGTCGAAGACATTCTTAGCATTACTTTGAATGTTATCCATTAATTTACCGGCTTGGTTCTTAAAATCATCTGATTTAAGCGCACCAGAATCTTGAATTTTAACGAGTAAGTTAATGATTTGTGTCTTTTGGTTATTGTTGATGATTGTTGTAAGGTTATTTTGTTCTAATTGATTATTAACGATGTTGGTAATTTGGTTAACGGTTAGGTTATCACCCTTGTTAGCCATGTCTTTTTTAGCACCTGTTACGGCGTTGTTAAGTTGTGAATCAGTATAGCCGTCAGTGCCTTTGTTAGCTTGGGTAATATCACTGAGGGTGCTCATTTCGTCTTGAGCGGCGGTAACTTGTGATTGATTTAAGGTTTCACCATTTTCCGCGAAAGCGGCGTAAACGCCGGCGAGCGCACCAGAACCGTCAATTGGTACGGCAGAAGTAACGTAGATCGTCGCGTTTGTGACGCCGGCGGTTAACGCTGCGTTTTTATATTGGTTCGCGGTAATTGTTGTGATATTGTTGCTGCCGTTAAAATCGACAATCTTAACGTTAATCCCGGTATTGCTATTATTTTTTTGAATCAACGCACTAGAATAAACGTTGGAATCCGCGTTAAAAGTTTGTTGATTTTGATCGAGATATTTAACGAGGGTTGAACCGGTGACCGTTAATTCATCAGAATCGGTGATGTTAGCGGCGTTTTGAAGCGTTGAGAGGGTTTCTGATTTTTGCGTACTTGAAAGACTTGTTCCGAGTGTTGCGACTGGTTTATCCCAAGCATTACTGTCGGCAAAAACGCTGTGGGCGCTGAGACCTAAAATAGCCGTCATGACGATTGGGAGAATGTATTTGAGTTTATTAAACATAATCGTAAATCCTTTCTCAGATATAAGATACTTTCATTATAGCTAATTTAACAGGGAAAGTATCTTAATTTGCTAGACCTTTAGAATTAAGCGGTGTTTTTAATTATTTTTTAAGGGATGATCTGCTTGTGGTTGAACCAAACTCATTTCTTGGGTCTTGGTTAACTTCTCATAAAAGAGTTGGGGCTTTTTGAAAAGCCACGATAATAGGAAGTTACCCGTAAATAAGACGGGTGGTAAGGCAGCCAGACCACCCAGTAGAAGGTAGATATCTAAATGCGTTTGGCCGCTAGCAACCAAGGCATCGATGGTGATCCGCCATAATTGGAAACTAGGTAGGATGATAAAGAACAGTAAAAATTGGCGACTGAATATCCGCCAAGCAACGGCATTTTCGGCGGTGATTTTTAACCTCAAGAGCGATTTACCAGGTGTCTGTCCCCGCCAGAGGACGGGCAGTAAGACGAAGTAGAGTCCGTTTTCTAAACAATAGTAGAAAACATCATTACCAAAAGTTGGTAGTTTTAATAAACGCCAAATCGCTGTAACAATCATGCCAATCAGTGTTAAGAGACAGTAATCGATTCCCAGTGCTAATAAGCGACGGAGATAACCAACTTTTTGGCCGTTGATGTAAGCCGCTTGATCAAGTGCATCACGAGTCGGCAAGAAATAGGTTAATAAGGGTGCTAAGCCAAAGCCGATGAGTCCGCCACTCGTGTTTAGCAGTAGATCATCAACATCGAATAACCGATATGGTCGGGGGTAAATGCCATAGAGTCCTGACAGCTGGGTTAATTCGAAGAATAATGTGAGGCCAAAACTTAATAATAGGGTCTGTTTGAATGATGTCCGGAAGAAGTAACGAAGGTAAACACCAAATGGAATGGTTAAAACGATATTAAAGAGTGGTTGAATCGTCGCCGCTTGTTTTAGGGTTGCAAGATAGGTTGCCGGTTGATTCCAAACCCAGTGTGTCGTGTTAATAAATTCGCGGACAAAGGTGAACGGCACTAGGTTATAACGCGGGGTCGTCAAATGAGCGACGACTGATTTTGGTGGTAAGGGGAGTATAATGAGACAGTAGGCGGCTAATAAGTAGAAGATAAAGCTATAAATCACTAAGCTTCGCCAAAAGGTTAGTGCGCCAGAACGCCGGTAATGATAGATTAAAACCGGAATTGTGAGGGCGATTGCGACAAACGGAAAAATCGTCGCTGCGGTGATGATATTATCGAGATATAGCATTAGGCAACTCCTTGAAAGATTAAGATGGTTTAATTGTAGAGGGCAAGTTGGTGGATGTCAAAACCGTAATTATTGTTCGTGTTTAAAGCGCTGTATTAACGTTGTGTAATCATCATTAGGATTTAAAACGTTAATCAGGTAGTGTTTATTAATAAAGTTCGTGTTTTCGGTTGATTTCAAATAGCTGAGTTGGTACAATAGCTTTTGTGAGTTTAGTACTTAAATATCAGGTTAAGACAATTAACTTGAATAAAGGGGTTTATTCATATGACATCTGCAGTAGTAGTTGGAACACAATGGGGCGACGAAGGTAAGGGAAAAATCACCGACTTTTTAGGTCAGAATGCTGACGCAATCGCTCGTTATCAAGGTGGAGACAATGCAGGCCACACCATCAAATTAGGCGAAGATACTTATCATTTACAATTAATTCCATCTGGGATTTTTAACAGTGACAAGGTCAGCGTCATCGGTAACGGGGTTGTGGTTAATCCTAAATCACTCGTTGGCGAATTACGTGGTTTAGCTGACAAGAATGTAGATACAAGTCAATTGAAATTATCAGATCGGGCCCACGTCATCTTGCCTTATCACATTAAGCTAGATAGCTTACAAGAGGCCGCTAAGGGTGATCAAAAGATTGGAACGACTAATCGTGGGATCGGCCCAGCTTATATGGATAAAGCAGCTAGAAGTGGTATTCGTGTGGCTGATCTATTAGATAAAGATTTATTTGCAACTAAATTAAAACAAAACTTAGCTGAAAAAAATGCCTTATTTACAAAGATTTATGAAGTTGAAGCTCTAGATTTCGACTCAATTTTCGAAGAATACTACCAATATGGTCAAGAATTAAAACAATACGTTTGTGATACATCTGTTGTTTTAAATGATGTTTTAGATCAAAAGGGCAACGTCTTATTCGAAGGGGCCCAAGGTATTTTATTGGATATCGACCAAGGGACTTACCCATTTGTAACTTCTTCAAATCCTGCCGGTGGCGTTTCAACTGGTTCAGGGGTCGGCGCTTCACGGATTGATGAAGTGGTCGGGGTTGCTAAAGCCTATACATCACGTGTTGGTGATGGCCCATTCCCAACTGAATTATTCGATGAAACGGGTGATTTCATTCGTCAAGCAGGTCACGAATACGGCACTGTTACAGGACGTCCACGTCGAATTGGTTGGTTTGATACAGTTGTGCTTCGTCATTCTAAACGGGTGGCTGGCTTAACGCAACTTTGTTTAAACTGTGTTGATGTTTTAACTGGTTTGAAGACGTTGAAAATCTGTGTCGCTTACGAATTAGACGGTGAACGCATCGATCGTTACCCAGCAAGCTTGAGCGAATTAGCACGTTGTACACCAATCTATGAAGAATTACCTGGTTGGGATGAAGATATTACTGGCGTTAAGACACTTGAAGAATTACCAGTCAACGCGCGTCGGTATGTTGAACGCTTGCAAGAATTGGTTGATTTACCATTAGCCACATTTGCAGTTGGTCCCGATCGTGATCAAACCAACATTTTAAAAGCAATCTGGTAAGCACAGCCTAAAAAAGGGTACAAAAAAAGAGAATGCAAAGTTCGTTTTCGAAACGCGTCGTTAAACGCGCCAACAAACTTTCATTCTCATGGGTTTGGCACCAGTCAGTATTATACACACATTACCACTAAAAAGATAGTGGGAAAATTAGTTGTTTTAGAGGAGTTATTATGGGAAAAGTAAGTCGGTTCTTCGGTATCGAAGAACAACATTCAACGGTCCAACGGGAAATTCTAGCCGGATTCACCACGTTTATTTCAATGGTTTACATTTTATTTGTTAATCCAAGCGTTTTGGGTGCTTCAGGGATGGATAAAGGGGCCGTTTTCGCGGCAACAGCCTTAGCCAGTGCCATTGGGTGTTTCTTGATGGGCTTGTACGCTAAATATCCAATCGCAACAGCCCCCGCACTTGGGATTAACGCGTTTTTTAGTTATTCAGTAGTCATTGGGATGGGTGTTTCATGGCAAACGGCGCTCGCAGGTGTGTTTGTCGCTTCATTGATTTTCATGGTAATCACTATTTTTAAATTACGTGAAATCATTATTGATGCGATTCCGCGCGATCTTAAATTAGCAATTTCGGCCGGGATTGGGATGTTTGTGGCTTTTATCGGCTTACATGGTGGTGGTTTAATCGTCGCCAATAAATCAACAGTCGTGGGTCTTGGGGACTTCTCACAAGGCACGACTTGGTTAACAGTTTTTGGCTTGATTATTACAATTATTTTAATGGTTAAAAAAGTACCAGGTGCGATTTTTATCGGAATGGTCTTAACTTCTATTTTAGGGGCCGTAACGGGTTTAATTAAGTTACCAACCCATTTTGTTGCTGCTGCACCTAGTTTAAAACCAACCTTCTTAGCTGGTTTGAATCATGTTGGGGATATTAATACGGTTCAAATGTGGGTGGTTGTCTTGACGTTCTTATTAGTGACGTTCTTCGATACAGCTGGCACCTTGGTTGGATTAGCCGAACAAGCTGGTTTCATGAAGGACAACAAGATGCCACGTGTTGGGAAAGCCTTGATGTCAGATTCTTCAGCAATGTTGGCTGGTTCACTCTTGGGGACATCACCTGTTGGGGCCTTCGTTGAATCATCAGCCGGGATTGCCGTTGGTGGTCGGACTGGTTTAACAGCAGTGGTTACCGGGATTTTATTCGTCTTCAGTTTATTCTTCTCACCACTTTTAACGGTTGTGACGTCACAAGTAACGGCGCCCGCTTTAGTAATTGTTGGGGTGCTAATGGCGCAATCATTGAAGAAAATTGACTGGGAAAAATTGGAAATCGCGATTCCAGCTTTCTTAATCGTTTTGGGGATGCCTTTAACTTACAGTATTTCAGATGGGATTGCTTTAGGGTTTATCGTTTACCCAATCACGATGATTACGGCTGGTCGTCGTAAGGAAATCCATCCAATTATGTACGTGCTCTTTTTCGTATTCGTAATCTTTATGTATATTCTAAACGTCGGTTAATACGACTTAGCGGTTGGTCCTGTGGATCAGCCGCTTTTTTGTTTCTTAATTTTTGGATAAAGGCGCGGCGTTTAAATTGTTTATTTGGTGTGAATCGCTTAAATTAAAGAGGAGGTGAGTGACATGAAAATTCAAATCCTATTTTTGAAATTAGTTTGTGGCTTAGCCAGCTTACCGCTAATCTTTATCGGGTTGATTGGGCCACGGTTAACGCATAAAATTGCGCAGAACTTCCCCCAAATTCCGGGTGGCTTGTGGTTGGTCGTTCTCTTGGTTTATGGGTCATTGATCCTGGCACTTTGGGGGTTGTACCAACTCCAACGAATTTTACGCGAGGTCGATCTAGTCGGTCATTTTGGACAGAAGACACAACAAGCCCTCCGCCAAATTCAAAAAGTCGCCAGTATCAATGGCGCGGCCTACCTCTTGAGCTTACCGTTATTCTATTTAATTGCAGTCAGACAAGCGACACCGGGTGTCATGTTGATTGGCCTAGGGTTAGTTGTTATCTCACTGGCAATTGCGATTACCGCTAATTTATTTCGAAATTTAATGCATCCGGCAATTATTGTGGAAAAATAAGACTTTTTAAAATGAGTAACCGCTTTGAGATGTGATACAATAAAATAAATCAGTAGTAAAGGGGATAAATTGTTGTGCAAAAAAAGACGAAGAATCGGCTTATTAATAGTCTGCTAGCACTTTTATTGCTCATTGGTTTAATACTTGTTTTTATTGGCCCAATTCGCAATCAAATGGTTAAATCAATGGCTAATCGCCGGATGAATACGGTGACGGCCGCTCAAATTAAGAAAAACGAACATAAAAAGGCTAATTTTGATTTCAATAGTGTTAAAACACTCGATACAAAGCAAATCGTCAGCGCCGCCGTTAAGGGCGATGTGATTGTTTTAGGGAAGGTTGCGGTTCCGAGCGTCGGAATTGCATTGCCGGTCATGAAGGGCGTCTCAGAAGCAACAATGGCCCAAGGCGGTGGTACGATGAAGCCTGACCAGAAGATGGGGGCCGATAATAACTACGCCTTAGCAGGTCATTCATTTACCAACATCTTTTTACCATTGGAAAATGTTAAAGTCGGCGATATGGTTTACCTAACCGATTTACAAAATGTCTATTCATACCGCGTAAACGTTAAAAAATCGATTGCCCCTGAAGAAGTCAAAGTAATCGATGATGTCCCGGGACATAAAATGGTCACCTTAATTACCTGTGATCAAACGGTTCGTCGTTGGTGCGTCCAAGGCGAATTAGTGAAGACTGAAAAAGCGAATAAAACCAACTTAAAAGTATTTGGCTAATTAAAAAACAAAGACCCCAGTGTGGTAAATACCGCAACTGGGGTCTTTTTGTGTATCACCAAAAGGGTGTATTTTGTTCCGCAAAATGGAACAAAATACACATCGATTTCGTCTAAACCGATAGTCACCAAACCTATTTCAATTTGGTCGTGAAAAAATTATATTGTAAGCGTAGTCAAAAGAGATTAATTAGGAGATGGCCAATATGAAAAGAGATTTTATCGATACAAAGGATTATACACAAGCAGAAATTCAATATTTAATTGATTTAGGATTGCAAATTAAAAAGGATATCAAAGCTGGTGACTATCCACAATTATTAAGCAATCGCACATTAGGGATGTTATTCGAAGAATCATCAACTAGAACACGGGTATCATTTGAAACAGCAATGACCCAACTTGGTGGGCACGCCCAGTATTTAGCACCTGGTCAAATTCACCTTGGCAGTGCTGAAAGTGAATCATTAGGCGACACCGCAATTGTTTTATCACGATTAGTTGATATCTTGATGGCCCGGGTTGCAACACATGACACAATCGAAACAATTGCAAATGCAGCCACAGTACCTGTTTTGAACGGGATGACTGATTACAATCATCCAACACAAGAAATCGGCGATATCATCACAATGGCAGAACATTTACCAGCTGGTAAGAAGTTAAGCGATTGTAAAGTCGTTTTCGTCGGGGATGCCACACAAGTCTGCGTTTCATTAATGTTTGTCGCTACTAAGATGGGCATGCAATTCGTTCAATACGGACCAAAAGGCTATCAAATCAAACCAGAAACATTAGCAATCGGTCAAAAGAATGCTGAAGTTTCAGGTGGGAGTGTCTTAATCACAGAAGATACCGATCAAGCAATGAAAGATGCTGATTTTGTTTATACAGATGTTTGGTACGGTTTATATGAATCACCACTTTCATATGACGAACGGATGGCAATTTTCTATCCTAAATACCAAGTTAACGATGAATTGATGGCTAAAGCTGCTAAACATGCTAAATTCATGCACTGTTTACCAGCTAACCGTGGCGAAGAAGTGACAGATAGTGTGCTTGATTCAGATGCTTCAGTTGCTTGGGACGAAGCTGAAAATCGTTTGACAGCTATGCGCGCATTACTTGTTTATCTCATGGCACCAATTATCGATTATTCAGATGACACATTAAACAACTTAAAAGATCCAGTATTAAAAGACTTATTAAATAATCGAATCGATTCAACCAAATAGTCAGTAGACAATAGTTGATCAATAAATGAGGGTGACAATATGGAAAAGAAAAAGTTTAAACTATTTGATGCCGTATTAATGTCAGTAGTCGTTGTCTTAGTCGTTGAATCGGCTGCACCAGCTGCCGCAATCGGACCATCGCAATTCTTCTGGTGGGGTGCCTTATTACTGCTTTTCTTCTTACCGTATGGCCTAATTTCTGCGGAATTAGGGACGACATATGATGATGAAGGCGGCATTTATGACTGGGTTAAACGTGCTTTTGGTCGCAAATGGGGCGGAAGAGCAGCCTGGTTATACTGGATTAATTTCCCCATCTGGATGGCAAGTTTAGCTGTCTTATTCAACGAAGTGCTAGCACAAATTTTTCAGATTAAGATAGCGACGCCTGTTGGGATCATTATTGAACTAGTCTTTATCTGGCTTGTCACACTCATTAGTTGTTATCCAATTGCTGATAGTAAATGGATTTTGAATTTAGCGGCGGTTGCTAAAGTGGTCATTATGCTTAGTGTTGGGGCACTTGGTATTTACCATGCTGCCACGCAAGGATTAGCTAATGATTTCTCTGGGACAGCGATGTTGCCTAAGTTTGATGCGACAAGTCTCGGGTATATCTCAGTTATTTTGTTTAACTTCTTAGGTTTTGAAGTGGTTGCAACAATGGCTAGTGATATGGAAAATCCCAAGAAGCAAATTCCCCAAGCCATTATTTGGGGCGGCGTCTTGATCGCGGTCTTCTACTTATTCGCTGCTTTCGGGATGGGCGCTGCAATTCCAAGCAGTCAACTATCGACATCTGGTGGTTTAATGGATAGTATTTTATTATTGGTTGGACATCATAATTGGTTCGTGGTTTTAATCGGCATTCTCTTTATGTACACACTAGCAGCCAACTTGATTTCTTGGTCGGCCGGTGTTAACTATGTTGCATTATATGCTGCTAAGAACAATGATTTACCCCGTGTTTTCCAAAAAACGAGCGCTAAAAATGGAATGCCAGTCGGAGCAACGTTCTTAAACGGCATTATCGCAACGATTTTAGTAGTCGCCGCACCGTTTATTCCGAATCCCAATATTTTCTGGGCATTCTTCTCACTAAATGTGGTCGCTTTACTAGGGTCATATATGTTGATGTTCCCATCATTTTTAAAACTCAGAAAGATTGATCCAGATCGTAATCGGCCTTTTAAGATTCACGGTAATGCAGTGGTTATCCGATTGATGACTTATGTCCCACTAGTTTTATTGGGCTTAACATTAATCTTAACGGCGTTCCCATTAAACGGCAGTCACGCGGAGCTAAGCAGCAAGTTACCAATCTTAATTGGGACGATTGTCACTATCATTATTGGAGAAATTTGTATCAGACACGCTGAAAAACAAGTTGATCAGAAATAGAAAGGAAGTTAGTACTATGAAAACATTACAAACATCGCCTAAAAAAGACGGTTACCGCATGCCCGGTGAATTTGAAGCCCACAAAGGTGTTTATCTTTTGTGGCCAGAACGACCAGATAATTGGCGTGAAGGGGCTAAACCAGCGCAAGCAACTTTTGCCAAAGTCGCTGAAACAATTGCCCAATTTGAAAGTGTGACCGTTGGCGTTAGTGATCGTCAATATACAAATGCCCGTCACATGTTGGCTGATAATATCCAAGTTGTTGAAATGTCGAATAACGATTCCTGGATCCGTGATTGTGGGCCAACATTTGTGGTTAATGATAAAGGCGATAGTCGGGGTGTTGACTGGACATTTAACGCTTGGGGTGGCCTTGTTGATGGCTTGTATTTCCCATGGGACAAGGATGACCGCGTTGCTCAAAAGGTTTGTGAAATCGAAGGTCGTGATCGCTATCGCTTGGACGATTTCGTGTTGGAAGGTGGTTCAATCCACGTTGATGGTGAAGGCACATTACTCGTAACAGAAGAATGTTTATTATCTGATGGTCGTAATCCACAACTTTCTAAAGAGCAAATTGAAAGTATTTTGAAAGAATACCTCAATGTTGAAAAGATTATCTGGTTGAAAAAGGGTATCTACCTAGATGAAACAAACGGTCATGTTGATAACATCGCTAATTTCGTCAAACCAGGTCAAGTCGTATTAGCTTGGACAGACGATCAATCAGATCCACAATACGCAATTTCAAAAGAAAACTATGACATGCTGATCAATGAAACGGACGCTAAGGGCCGCAAGTTACAAGTTGAAAAATTATACTTGCCAAAACCAATTCTGATCACGGAAGCTGAAAGCCAAGGTGTTGATACAGTTGACGGGACGTTACCACGTTTAGCAGGAGATCGATTAGCTGCTAGCTACGTTAACTACTACACTGCAAATGGTGGGATCGTCTTCCCATTATTTAATGATCCAATGGACGCAAAAGCACAAGAAACACTTCAAAAATTATATCCAGATCGCAAGATTGTTGGTGTTCCAGCCCGCGAAATCTTATTAGGTGGCGGTAATATTCACTGTATCACTCAACAAATTCCTGCTGGTCGTTAGAATAGGGGTCTAGTGATGGCAAAAATCGTAGTAGCGCTTGGCGGCAATGCTATTTTAGCAAACGATGCCTCCGATACAGCACAGAAAAAGGCAGTCAAAGCAACTGTCAAAGCATTAATCAACTTTGTTGAAAATGGGGACCAACTAATCATTACACACGGCAACGGTCCACAAGTTGGGAATCTATTGTTGCAACAACAAGCAGCTGATAGTGATCAAAATCCCGCAATGGCTTTAGACACTTGCGGTGCAATGACTCAGGGGAGTATTGGTTATTGGTTCCAAAATGCAATGCAGGAAGAATTAGCGCTCAGAAAAATTGATAAGAGTGTGGTGGCGATGGTGACGCAAACCATCGTAGCAGCTGATGATCCGGCATTTCACCACCCCACTAAACCAATCGGTCCTTTTTATGAAGAAGCAGCGCTTAAAGGGCTTCAAGAAAAACACCCTGATTGGCAAATGATGGAAGATGCCGGCCGTGGCTATCGACGCGTGGTACCTTCACCCCAACCTGTTGAAATTAAGGAATACCCTGCAATTAAAAAAGTGATTGAAGCTGGTATTATCCCAATTATCTCTGGCGGTGGTGGTATTCCCGTTGTTAAATCTGGTGACCAATTAATTGGCACCGAAGCTGTGATTGATAAGGACTTTAGTGCCGCTAAAATTGCGGAATTAGTTGAGGCTGATCAATTAATTATTTTGACCTCTGTTGGCGGGGTGTTCTATCGCTTTGGAAAACCAGATCAAGAAGAGATTTTTGATGTCACTGCCAAAGAAATTCAAAAGCATATTGATGCTGATGAATTCGCTAAAGGCAGCATGATGCCGAAGGTCAAAGCAGCTGTTCAATTTGTTAAAAAAACCGGTAATCCGGCCGTGATTGGCGCATTAGATGATGTTCGTCAAATTATCACCGGCGATAAAGGAACCGTTATCCATCAGTAGTTTTCAAAGAAGCGACTAGTCAATTTTCTAGTCGCTTTTTGGGTTATAATCAAGCGATATGAGAGATCAGAATGGAGTGGCACAATGAAAATCGTAGGGACTACCCCTAAAGAGGACCAATACTATTTACCAGCAGAAACAAATCGCCATCGTGAATCGATTATGATGTGGCCAGAACGTTCAGATAATTGGCGTAATGGGGCCAAGCCGGCACAAAAAATATTTGCGGAAATTGCAACCATCATTAACCACTACGAACCAGTGACGATGTTAGTTTCCAAAGAGCAATATCAAAATGCACGTTATGCATTGCCCGCAGATATTCGAGTGATTGAGATGAGTTATAACGATGCTTGGATTAAGGATATCGGCCCAACTTATTTATTAAATCAAAAGAATCAAATTCGGGCGGTTGATTGGCGGTTTAATGCTTGGGGCGGCTTAGTGGATGGTCTTTATTTCCCTTGGGATATGGATGACCAGGTCGCACAGAAATTATGCGAACTAACCGGCATCGATTATTATCGCCTGGAGAAGTTTATTTTAGAAGGTTGTGCTTTCCATACGGATGGTGAAGGAACGTTGATTGTCACCGAGGAATCGATTCTTTCTGAAGGGCGCAATGGCATGCTCACTAAAACCGAAGTTGAAGCTGTTTTAAAAGCTTATCTAGGCATTGAAAAGGTAATTTGGTTAAAACTAGGTTATTTTATGGATGAAACTAACGGGGATGTTGATAATATGCTCAGTTTTGTGCGTCCTGGGGAATTATTACTGACTTGGACGGATGATCAATCAGATCCACAATATGCCAGTTCAGAAGAAGCCTATCGCATTTTAGAGGCCGCGACAGATGCTAAAGGTCGGCACTTTAAGATTCATAAATTACAAATGCCAAAGCCACTGTTTGCGACTCAAGAAGAAAGTGCAGGCGTCGATCCAATTAACGGTCTCTTGCCTCGCTATCCAGGTGATCGCTTAACTGCTAGTTATGTTAATTACTATGCGCTAAACGATGCAATCATCTTACCTATCTTTGATGATCCGCAAGATACCGTGGCGATTCAAACGTTGACGCAAATTTTCCCAGATCGCAAGATAGAACCAGTATATGCAAGAGAACTATTATTGGGCGGCGGGGATGTTCACTGTGTTGTTGCGGCAGTACCCGCACATACGGAGGCTTAAAATGAATTTTTTTGAAATTATTAATGCGAATGTTGATAAGTTGAACAAAAATGAACAGATTTTACTAGATTACGTCATTAAAAATATGGATGATATTAAAAATCGTAGTATCCGTGAATTAGCCGCGGAATGTTTTGTATCGACGACGACTTTTTTGCGTTTTGTTCGTAAAATTGGGTTCTCAGGTTATAGCGAGTTCATCACCGTCATCAAATATACAATTTTGAATCAGGATCAAACGGAAGAAGTGAATCCGTTTGTGGTGAATCAAGTGGCCTACAGAACGGAATACCTCAAGAATATTAATGAAACAGTCCGTGTCTTAGATAATGATAAGTTAAATGCAATTGTGACGCTAATGATCAAAAGGCCCAAGTTATATTTTTTCGCAAAAGGGTTTAGCAAATATGCTGCGGAATATATCGAATACTTGTATACCTTAAAAGGTTTTATTGTGATTTTTCCGAAGAATTATGAACAACGTCAGCTCGCTTATCGAAATATTAATCAAGATGATATCTTATTCGTTTTTAATTACGAGGGTGAAGATAAGGAATTAATTGAAATTTTGCAGATTATTGAGCGCAAGTGTCAGTATGCAAAGTTAGTATCAATTACGGGCGCCAATAATAACACCATTCAAAATATGAGTGACATCAATCTTTATCTGTTTACGGACGAACTTTATCAACATAAAGTTGAAATGACATCGCATGTTTCACTAATTGCCATCATGGAACTCCTCTTGTATCAATATAATGAAGTTGAAGAAAGCCAAAACTTGTAGTGAAAATATAAAAAGAAGCTTAACCACGGGCAATACCAATCCGATGGCTGAGCTTCTTTTTTATTTCCCTGGTAATAAAAAATGATAGCAATCAAAAAATAACGGTCAGTAAGCTACCAACTACAAAAATTAAAATAAATAACCAGATTATTTTACCAATTGGATGGTTAGGGTTGATTGTCAGGCCGATTCCAACGACCTTAGGAATCAAGAGGGGCTGCTTATTTCCAGGCTGTTTAGAGTAGAATTGAACTGTTTTAAAGTAGCTCAAGATAACGAGGATCGTTGTAAAAACTAAGACTAAGAGCCCAGTTAACTGTTCATTGACCAGTGATTTGAAAAAAATCGTAGCTAGAATGATGATGACCAATCCCGATAAAGTAAGCAACAAGGCATAATCTAATAAGTGTGTCTTTTTTTGTTGATTAATTAACTGGTAATCGTTAGCGACTTTATTGAGATAGTTGGTGTCTTGCTTCAACATATCGTCGAGTGATAAATCATATAGATTACTAATGGCGACCAGCATTGGGACGTCGGGATAGTTTTTACCGTTTTCCCAGTTCGAAATAGTCTGTCGACTCGTGTGAAGCTGATCTGCGACAGCTTGTTGCGTTAAATGTAGATCAATACGACGTTTTTTAAGCGTAGTGGCTAACATGATGATTCCTCCCCCAATTGAGCTTAATCATATTATAAGAAAGTAGAGAAGTATTTAAAAGCAAGTGATATTTGCATAGTACTAACTGAAAAACAATTTATTATTTTTGACTATTAATAGTCACTAAATAGTAATAATGCGATGAAATTTTCAAAATAATTAATAATAATTGTGCAAAATTTAATATAGACCGTCATTTTTGCTAGCGATATTAGATGAAACGATTGATAACAAAAGCTTTAAAGGATTATTAAAATTTTAATAAGCTTAACAAGAGTTAAGCTTTTTTGATAAAACGTTAAAGCGTATAACTTTAACGAGTCATGATGGGTGTGATAACTTATAGATACAATAAAGTAGATGAACTTAAACGGAGAGTGTACACTTGGGGTTAGGCGACGTGGTTCGATAGTTCCTTAACGGAATGTTTACAAAACGTAAATATAAGCCTTGCTAATCATCGCGTATCTTTTAAAATAAGTTTGTGCATCAAATTTTAGGAGGTAACACTATTATGAAATATGGCTATGCAAGAGTGTCTACGATGGGCCAGAATTTAGATACACAAATCGAGCAACTAAAGCAGGCCGATTGTGATAAAATCTATTCCGAAAAATTCACAGGGACGACAACTGATCGGCCTAAATTTAAGTTGCTTCTAAAAAAGTTAAAACCGGGCGATACGCTAATAGTTACAAAATTAGACCGATTCGCGCGTAATACAATTGGGGCTTTAAGTATTACGAAAGAGTTGTTTGCGCGTAATATCAAGGTGACAATTTTAAATATGGGGACCATTGAGGATACCCCCACAGGAAACCTAATGCTAATGATGCTGAGTGCCTTTGCGCAATTTGAGCGGGATATGATTGTGACGCGGACACAAGAAGGTAAGGAAGCTGCGCGGATGAATAACCCACTCTATCATGAAGGCCGGCGGCAAAAGTATACAGATCAGCAAATTGAAGGCGCACTGAAGGATGTTGAAAAAGGTTTAACCATCCAAGAGATTAGTTTAAAAACAGGAATTAGTATTTCGACGTTAAGACGTCGTGCCGTGAAGGCCTAACACAAAAGCCCGCTTATCTTCTCAGATAGGCGGGCTTTGCTGGGTGGATAATCTTTTATTTTTATATAAAAAAATAGTCATAACGATGCAATTGCATCATTATGACTATTTATCGTGTATACTTGATGGGTGGTCAGGGGTTTGAGCCTGTTCCACGTGAAAATGCCAGTATACCAGTAGTTATAGGTGTTTTATTACATAGTTTTTATGATGTGAATACGTCTTTGAATACGGTTTGTTAGAAATTCAAGAATTGGGCCAGCTTTTGAACGGCCTCTTTATTTTGGCTATTAGTAACATGCGTATAGATGTTTAAGGTCGTTTGAGCGTCCTCGTGGCCTAATCGTTCTTGTACTTCTTTGATGGATGCGCCAGCAGAGAATAGGGCGGATGCGTGAGTGTGTCTAAAACCATGAACGGTTATCTTTGGTAGGTTAGTGCCATCTGTTAGCCGTCTAAGCCATTTAGAGGGCGTATTTAATGATTTAAAAGTATTCTTAGTTGTTGCAAAGATTAGTTGGCTAGGTTGGGATGTGTTAAAGCCTAGCATGAAATATATCCGCTTTTGGTCCATCTGCCATTTACGTAAATAAAATAAGGTTTGTTTATCAAGTGAAATTAGGCGGTTACCTTTCTTGGTCTTAGTCGCTTGGATAATCTGTTTACCGCCAACACCTTGAGTTAACGTTTTGTTAATGCTTAAGGTGCCTTTTTGAGTGTCTAAGTCATCCCAAGTTAGGGCTAAGCACTCGCCACGCCTAACACCAGTGAAGGCCAATACTCGAAACAACGTGTATTGCTCTAAGTGTTCGTTAGGATCCATGAGTGCAAAGAATTGTTTGAGTTGGTTCTTATCCCAAAAGTTTTCTTGTTTGTCACCCCAAGTGTCTGCCTTTTTGGGCATAGTGACTTTAGTAGCAGGGTTATCAGTGATATAACCGCGCTTAATGACATAATCAAATATGGCTTGGACATAATTAAACCAGCGCTTATAGTTGCGTGAGGTGACTTTAAACCACTTATTTAAGGCTTGTTGGCATTGTGCCACTGTGATTGTTCTGATTCGATACTTCCCTAAAGCTGGTAAAATATGATTGTTAAACATCCCTGCGGTACGGTTCCAAGTGCTTTCTCGTACCGTGTTAATATATGAGCTATACCATTGCTTGTAGACGTCCTCAAACGTTAAGTTAATGGGTTGCTGGTCTAATTGACCTAGATTAGCTTGTAACTCCAATTTAGATAATGCTAAGCGCGCCTCTTTTCGGGTTTTAAACCCCCGTCTAGTGGTGCGTTTTTCTTTACCAGTCTGTGGGTTAATCCCCAAGTAGGCTTGGAACATATAAAACTCTTGATTGTCTTTAGTGTATTTCTTAATCGTTGCCATTGTCATTTTCCTTTCATACGCACGGGGCAGTGTGGTATGTAAAAGGAACGTTTTAAAGGTTAATGTGATTGTTCGTCTGCCATGATTCGTTTAATTTGTTTATCAAAGTCGGAATTAATATTTTGCGTTTTATTGAATTGGTCATATTCAAGGGATGCTTTAGTTTTAGCGTTAGTCATTGAAACAGAGCCGTTATTAGGCAGTACCTTATATTCTTGAAATTCTAAAAAGCGATCAATACTGTCGGCAAATTCTTGCATCGTAAAGGTGCTACGACGCTCTATTAAACCCTCGATGTAATCAAAGTAACTCGATACAGTCCGTTCAAGTTGCTTTATTTCTTTCTGGTCCAAGTAGTTCTTGGCTACTTTGGTATCTGATTTCAATATTCTACCATCTGGGGAGTGTTTCCATGTTGTTAGTCCCATATTTGGTTTATCGTGGTCAGCATGGCTACTAATGATTTCAGCACCAGTTTGGCCAGTGATTGCATAATGAAATTTATTTTGAACCGTGGCATAGAAGTTTCTAGTAACTGGGCTATCTTTATCATAATTCGTGCTGATTTCTTGGAATATATCGGTGATTTTAAACCATATACGCCGTTCACTTGCACGGATGGAACGAACGCGCTCTAGTAACTCGTTGAAGTAATCTTTATCCAGCAAGTTAGAACCTTGTTTTAAGCGATCATCATCAAGCACAAACCCTTTTATCATGTATTCTTTAAGCGTTTGAGTAGCCCACTGGCGGAAGTGTGTGGCCTGAAGGGAGTTGACACGGTAACCAACTGATATGATGGCATCAAGGTTATAGAAGTTGGTTTCTTTTGATTGTGTTTTTCCCTCCATAGCACCGTGTTGAGTGGTTGTTTCCATTTTGGAAATAACCACTTCTTTATCTAATTCATTGCTTTCAAAAATGCTAGATAGATGTTTACTAATAGCAGGTACACCGACGCCAAATAACTCAGCCATAGCCTTTTGAGTTGTCCATAGAGTTTCATTACTGATAATCACGTCAATACTGATATTGCTATTTTCTGTTTTGTAAAGTAAGAATTTGGTTTCGTTATTAGTCATATTTGCTCCTTTTGTAAGAAATTCCATCTATCTGTGACTTGGCTATAAGCATGTAAGAGAGTTGAAGTGATAAATGATTTTCTTACTGGTTATCATCAGAAGTAAATACATCTGTACGGTGAGTATTACTGCTAAATTTTGGGTTTTCATTAGATTCATGTAATTCAACCAACACTTCACAAACAACGTCATAAGGCCAAATCTTATTTATTGAAGCTTGTACGTATTTTTGAATATCTTTTTTTATATCAGATTCAAAAGCTACAGATATATCTTTTATATAAGCGCTTAATTTTGATAGCTCCTGTTCGTTTGTAGGTCGTAAGCCAATCCCAACTCTGTTCTTATTATTAGGATCTATTCCGTAATCCTCTGTATACCCACTAAATTCAATAGTGTTAATTCTAGTGTTATTTTCAAGGACGTTGATAATAAAAGTAGATTCAAAGGTGGGGATAGGGTTCATATGTGCATCTAAAGCTTCAGTGTCCGTGACATCAGGACCGACATCAAAGAAGAAATTAAAGTCAAAAGGAACATATTCAAAGAAAAAAGAAGGAGTAATATCTAACGCTTGGCATATTTTATTGACGGTTTCAATTTGAACCATCTTAGAACTATTTGTTGCCATTGCGGTTAAAGTTGTTCTAGATATTCCGGTATCGTTTGCTAATTTACTTATACGAATTTGTCGTTCGCTTAATAATACAGCTAGATTATTTCTTAACATATAAATTCCTCCGATTCACCGTAATTGTACAAGAAACTGAACTAATATTCAATTTAAATATAATATTGACTAATTAGCAAGTATGTAATATGATTATTTTTGTACAAGAAACTGAACAAAAATAATCAAAATAGAACGTTTTTAGAAAGGAACTTTTATGGATAATAATCTTTCTATGATTATCGGAGGTCGCTTACTTAATCTATCAACTATTAGCCGAGATACTGGTATTAGTCGTACTACGTTAGCTAGTATCTATTACAAACGATCCAAAACGGTTAAATTAGATACCTTAATTAAGCTATGTGATTACTTGCAAGTACCGTTGCATGATTTAATCGATTATCAACCAAAGGAGGGCTAAGGATGCCATTAGAAGTAACGTTAACCCAGCAGGCAGACACCGAGCTTAGAAAGCAAGTTTACAGCATTATAACGGAAGCTATCGAAAAGGCGCGCCGTGATAGTGACTTAGATAAACCGTTTCTAAAGAAGGGGGCTACTGCTAAATGGTTAGAGGTTGACCCTAAGACAATTACTAAGATGGTCGCTGAGGGTTTACCATGCCACTATACGGCAGGTGTTCAGTTATTTAGTAAGCAAGAAGTAAAACAATTTATCTTGGATCATGGATTATAAAAAGCACGGGGCAGTGTGGAAGTTTTACTTAGCTTAAAGCATCAAAAAAAGCATCCCCACAAGCTGGGATGCAGAAAGGTGGTGAAATGTTATGGCAGTTCTACCAACGTGGTTAGATGCGATTATATGGATGTTTGCAGGTGCGGGCATTTACGGCATTACTAGTAACTTAAAAAAATACTTTGATTTTGAATAGGTGATACATATGAAAATGGGTACAAAAAAACTCACTAGCTAAACTTTGGACGGTTACTAGTGAGCGGTATAGCTTTCAACAGGCTATTTTTGTACCCTTTCATTTTATCAAACTTTGAATTATAAGCAATTAAATTTGAACTATGAAGGGATTTTTAATTATGGATAAAACAGATGTAGCATGTAAATTAACGGCAATTAGTAGCAGATTGGCGCTAATTGGTAATTTTCTTGAGTCAGTCCAGCACGATCATACGACAAAAGAGGATTGGGCAGTAATATATACGCTGTTTAATCGAGATGGCTTAGAGAACTTATCCAATTCACTCGATGATATTAGAGAGCAGGTACAAGTCTTATCCGATAACCTAATTGAAATGGATGAGGTGGAAAGTCATGCCAATTCTGCTAAATGATGCAATGAGCTATGCCAAGCGTGGTTTACAGGTCTTTCCGTTAACGCCTAACAGCAAAATACCGCTAAAAGGTACTCAAGGCAGTAAGGAAGCTACCAGCACCCCTGAACAAGTAAAGACGTGGTGGACTAATAACCCTGATTGTAATATTGGCGTGGCCACCCGCGGTTTTATTGTACTGGATATTGATATTAACCATGTGGATGATGCAGACGGCTACCATAGTTTAGAAGTGCTGGAGGATACCTATAATAAGCTACCCGAAACGCTAACGGTTAAAACGGCTAGTGGTGGCAGACACCTATATTTTAAGCTACCAGAGGGCGTAGAATTGCCCCAGAAAATTGCATTCTTAAACGGTGTTGACATTAAGGCTAACCCTAATAATTATGTACTGCTACCACCAAGCCGAATAAACGGGGATGCTTACACGTTCGAAAATAAACAGCCAATGGCAGACCTACCCGAGTGGCTAACAGGCTTTATTTTAAAACGAAATAAAATAGAACGGGCATCCCGAGGGTTCAGTGCTAACAAGCGATATAGAAGCCGTGTGACCGAGTTAATAGAAATATTGGCACTTGGGTTTGAAACTGGCCGTAGGAATGATACAGCTGCAAAAATAACGGGTCAATTACTAGCGTATGCTGTAGACGTTAGACTTGCTTGGCAGCTGGTTCAATACGCTAATGGCAATTCTAGCGAGCCATTACTACAAAATGAACTAGAAAGAACGTTCGAGAGTATCGCAAGAAGGGAGCTGGGGGCAACGTGCAATTAGATCAGTTAGTAGCGTTACAAGAGCAAGAAGTCACCAAGCCGACTACAATGGCTGGTTTAACCAGTAGATTACAGAGATTAGGCGAACAATGGCGTGATGATCATACAGAGGTCAACGAAAAAGGTAAAGCAAAGGTGCCTAGAGTTACCCCAAGGGCTGTGGCAGACATCCTAGAAAAGGAGTGTCACTTTACCAATATAGGTGATGCAAATAAACAGCAACTTTTCATATATAACATGGCAGAAGGTTTATATATGAAAGATAAGCAGTTAATTAATCGGTTGATTTTATCCGTGGAAAGAAATTTGAATATGCGCCAATGCCGTGACGTTTATTTCTATTTAGAAACGGACTCCAAAAGGTCTAACCTAAGTGATCGTAAAGAATTAATTATTGTTAATAATGGCGTGTTTAACAAAAATACGAAGGAACTTGAACCATTCACGCCTGATCACGTCTTTATTTCAAAAATTAGTACAAATTATAACCCTAATGCCAAAGAGCCTACCATGCAAGGCTGGCGTTTTAGTAAGTGGGTTACTGAGCTTTCAGACGGGCAACGAGATAAGGAAACTTTAATATGGCAGATGATTGCAAGCGCGGTAAACGCTAATTACAGCCCTGAAACTGCTTTTTTCTTAATTGATGACGGTCGTGGCCATACTGGTAAAGGGACATTACAACAAATTCTAATAAATTTAGTTGGTGAACAAAATTGTGCCAGCTTAAAGCTAAAAGAATTTGATGAACGTTTTAAATTAGCAACCATCTTTGGTAAAGCCTTGGTGATCGGTGATGATAACGACCCTAATAGCTATGTAGATTCAGTAGCGAACTTCAAAAGTGTAACTACTGGGGATGTAGTCAGCGTTGAAAGTAAGGGCGTTGACGCTTTAAGTATTAGAATGACACCGACCATTATTCAATCAATGAATGGCGCTCCTAAGTTTAAGGACATTACAGGGGGCTTTAAGAGGCGTTTACGAGCCATTAAAATGTTACACCAATACGACACAAGCAACGTGAACCGCGATATTAAGGATAAATATATCTATGATAATCAGGTGCTTGAATACATCCTATTCAAGGCTTTGCAAATTGATTTGGATACAATCATCGAAACAACCGAGAGTAATCAAACCATCTATGAAATTGCTTTGGATAATGATAGTATTTTAGATTTTTTCGAAAGCGAAATAGTTGAATTGAGTAGTACCCGTTTACCAATTACTTATCTATTCAACCTATTTCGGTGCTGGTGTGACATTAATAATAGCCCCACAAAAATAAAACAACGAACGTTTACCACCCGCTTAATACCAATAATGGAAAAAGCTGGCTGGCAGTATAACAAAAAAGATTTAAGACCATTAGAAGGCTTTCATAGCATGGATTTAGATAGATTAAAGTGTATGGATAAAGATGGCAGATACATGGTTACTATCAACGAGCATGACAAACAAGGCCTATTTTTTAAGGAATAGCGTACTAACGTACCAACAAACGAACTAACAAAAATAACTAAGTACGTCTTATGAATGCTATTATATCAGTCTTTATAGGTTTCAGACGTACTTAACGTACCAAGTTTTACATATAGTAGTAAGAAAAAAGATTACTACTATATATTAATGTATAAAAAGAATTTTGTCGTTTTCTAAGTACGTTGGTACGCCATGCTTACAGGCAGTAAAGGACTAAGCCTATTTTGTTAGTCCCAATCTTGGTCCCAAGTACGCCTAATTAAAGGGGGAAACATGTGGGAAATAATTATATTGATAAACGTAAAGCTTTGATTAACTGGATCAATGGCAGGCGTTACTTGCTAGAACAAGCCTTTCCAGTGGTGGGACATGAATTTGAAGAAACTAACACGCCTAAATTATTCAATGAATTATCAGCAGATGAACAAGCAGTACTCGTTAATTGGGTGCTAACAACGCTAAAACCGATTAAAACTTTCAGTGGCAATCGGACATCATACGAGATTAAACATATTTTTGAACGTACACCACTTGGCTTTTATGTATTAAATGGTGCAATGAAAGGCGCGATGTTAATAGCTGGTTATCAGATTAAGAACGAAAAAGAAATAAATTGGACGTTTAATATATCCGAACGTAGCATTTCGCGGGCCTATCAACTTGGATAAGAATTTCCGATTTAGGGAATTTTATGTAAAAGAAAGAGATGTGCGTTGAGCGTGCTATATGAACGCTTGGCCCCCTAATATATAGGGGGTTGGTTAATAACCTGATAAAACCTAGGTTCTAAGTAAAGGAGTGGTTAGCACCAATGATTAAATTTACAAACGAACGACTACAAAGAATTTATGCAGTCATCCCAAAAGGTATTGAACGACCAGTAACTGCTAAAGAAATTAAGCTACAAACAGGTATTCCGATGCGTGACGTTTATAGTTGTATTAACTTACTAGTGACTAAGTATCAAGTGCCAATCGGTGGGCTTAGACAGGATAACAAACATGGCTATTTCATCGCTACTAATAAAGAGGAGTTAGCGCTGGCTATCTTACCACTAGAACGGCACACACAACGAATGACAGAACGTTTGACGGCACTGAAACAGATTGACGTTTAGGAGTTGAAGATATTGAGTAAAGTTATCTTGATTGATAATGACAAGCGAAAAGAAATTGAGTTACCAGAGTTTGGAAGTCTTACAGTTAAGTCACAACATGGTAAGATTATCTTAGTTGAGACAATCAATAAAACTAAATTAGAGTAACCCGAATAGAAAAACTAAAGGGATGAATAACTGCCAATCGGTAGCCGTTCATCTCTTTTTATATTGGAAGAACCTTAGAAAAACTTAGTGTTGGGATGTGAGTAAACTGTTTAATTTTGATATTGACGAGAACAAGAGTAAACAACAAGCAGATAAGTTATTAAAGCAGTATTGGCGTTTAAAGCACGTTGTAATAAGTACCAGCAGTTTAAGAAGTCCTTCTTACAGTCATACACCAAAATCTTTTAGCGGTGGGAACGCAACCGAGAAACGAGCGATTAAAACACTCGAGGCACGGCAGACCCTAGAATACATAGACGTGGCTTTAAGTAAGCTAACGGCGATTAACAGGGAACTGTTAAAGCTGCAGTATTTAAGCGCTGGTAAACTAACCGTGTCATATATCTGCGATGAACTAGGCATAACAGCATCAGCGTTTAGAAAGCATAAGAAGCAAGCATTATTGGAGTTTGCCGAGTCTTACCCCAGTGATGGCTTATTAATTTTTAAGGAGTGAAATGTTTATGATCATCGATCGAATAAACCGGCAAGAAAGTATTAACAACGCTAGAAAGCTGTTAAAGAGCTATAGCACGATTAGACGACTGGCCACGGTAAATACTAGACATCCCTTACACGAACAAGCTAAGCGCGATTTAAAGTGTATCCAAACGGTTGTAGGAGGAATGGAGAATACGCAAGCATCCATTATTAATATGTGTTACTTAGACGGTAGTCATAAAACAAGGCAATATATAGCGGATACGATGGGGTATAGCAGGTCTAGTTATAATCGGTTTAAGAATAGGGCGTTATTAGCTTTTGCCGAAAGCTATAATAATCAAGAGTTGCTTGTTTATAAGTAGGTTGCGCAAAATTTCGCAGGCTAGTTTATGGATTAGTAATTGAATAGGACAAGCCATTATTGGTTTATCCAATGTAAACCTACGTGAATTAGCTTTAAACCCGTGGTGGTAGCCTTTGGTGTTAAATATAACTAGACAAAAGTAGACAAAATGCCCTTTTTTTATTTCTATCCGTACAAATCAGACACCCTAAAGAGAATAGAAAATGTTGGTTTTTGTTGGACATAAAACCTAACAAAACCTAACATTAATTTAATTAGAGATTTTAGAGGCCCTAAAGAAGGAGTCACCGAATTGACGACTCCTTAAAGATGAGTTAGTATATTGCAACAGCATCTAATGCACTGATATGGTGCGTCAGATGTTTGGTATTTAACAACCGTACTTATAACTACACTTGTTAAGTAGTCAATATAGAGATAAGAGTACAGCGGAAAATTCGGCCCTAATTAATTTTAGATGCCGTTAATTTTAATGAGATGTTTCTAGAAGGAGCCCAAGCCGTTTTTGGTTTCGGCTAATTGTATGGAAGCAATCTGAGGTACTGAAACGGTAGTTTAGAAAAAGGAGGCCCTAAAATAGGGCGGTTTGTCGAACCGTGAAATAACCTGCCATAACAGATCGTTCTATTAGGTCAAAATAAAATGAGTACAACGGAAAATTCCATGCTACTCAATTAGATATAGATTGGCTCAACTTTGAGCAGATGTTTTTAGATAGAAATGTGATGGCGTAACGAACCGTTACCCCTAAAACATCGCCCCAAAACTGGGGATATCCCCTTATCTAATGAATACAGTCGCGATTTACGACAGAAACTAACGCTAGTAGTTGCTAGTATGATCCTTGACGGTCTATGTTTAATATAGGCCGTTGTTTAATGAAGTTAGTTCAAATTAAAAGACGGCCAATAATACGACCGTCTGCTATAAGTTATGTATATGCCCCGTGCGTGATTTTTGTTGAATACGTGAATACGGTTTTGAATACGGTTTGTCGTATTCACTATGAATACTAATCTGCTAAGAAGAAATAAAAAAGCCGTTATATCAATGCCTAAGCACCTTTATAACGACTTATCATGTATACTTGATGGGTGGTCAGGGGATCGAACCCTGGACCCACGGATTAAGAGTCCGTTGCTCTGCCAGCTGAGCTAACCACCCATGTGATATAATGTCTCATGCCTTACGACTTAAATATCATACCATAGGGATTGGCAATCTGTAAACAGTTTTTTTGATTTTTTTCAATAAAATTGTTGCGGGAGTAAGTAGCAACCCAATTAGGCCCATCAAATATCGTTAATGGCGGGATTATAACGGGATTGAAAACGAGACCAGATTTTGAATTGCATTCTTAAAATGAGTATAATAGAAGACAAAGCATCCAAGGAGGATACTAAAATGGCTAAAAAAATATTGGTAGTTGATGATGAAAAACCCATCTCGGATATCGTTAAGTTTAATCTAACGAAAGAGGGCTATGACGTTTATACGGCTTATGATGGGGAAGAAGCACTGCAACAAGTTGAAGAAGTTGTCCCTGACTTAATTCTATTAGATTTGATGTTACCTAAGGTTGATGGGCTTGAAGTCGCTCGCCAGGTACGCAAATCACACGATATGCCAATTATTATGGTAACAGCTAAAGATTCAGAAATTGATAAAGTGATTGGACTAGAATTAGGTGCCGACGATTACGTCACGAAACCTTTTTCTAATCGGGAACTGGTCGCTCGTGTTAAAGCCAATTTAAGACGGCAAGGTTCAACCAGTCAATCTGATAAAGAAGCAAATGAGGAAAACCATGAAATTAACATTGGCGACCTCACGATTCACCCAGAAGCTTATATTGTGTCTAAACGGGGCACGAAGATTGAATTAACGCATCGTGAATTCGAATTATTACATTACTTAGCCAAACATATTGGGCAAGTAATGACGCGTGAACATTTATTACAAACAGTTTGGGGTTATGACTATTTTGGGGATGTGCGCACAGTAGATGTCACAGTCCGTCGTTTACGTGAGAAGATTGAAGATAATCCTAGTCATCCAGAATGGTTAGTAACGCGTCGTGGTGTTGGGTACTATTTAAGAAATCCTGAGCAGGAGTAAGTTTAACGCATGAATAAAAAAATTCGGTTATTCCAATCAATCCATTTCAAGATTGCAATTGTTTTTGTCTTGTTGCTGCTAGTAACACTAGAGGTGATTGGGGCTTCGTTTGTTAAGCAATTGGAATACCAAAATGTGAAAGATTTTAAGCAGTCATTGCAAGTGACTCCCTATGTTCAAAATCAATTAAGCAATGAATTGATGAGCAATAGCGGTAATGCGAATAAAAATATCAAGGATATTATTGGCGATATGGGCAATTCTGCTGAGATTCAAGTCGTTGATAATAAAGGGACCATTCGGGGTGTCACTAATCTGAATACGCAAAGTACTGTTGGCCAAAAAACGCGTAACCCACGTGTGAAACAGGCGATTTATTCAGGGCATACGGAACAAGAAGTTGCCTATAGTGAAAGCCAGGGCAGTTATTATACGGCGATTCAACCGTTGACGGATCCCAACGGTGACAGCAATACTGTCGTTGGCGCAGTCTATATTCGTGCCAGCATGGAAGAAGTCTATAAAGGCATTTCATCGATCACGGTTATTTTCCTGACCTCGTCTCTTGTGGCAGGTTTATTAGGGATGGCTTTATCGATTGTCATTTCCCGGGCAATAACGCGTCCAATTGATGAAATGAAGAAACAAGCAATTCAGATGGCACGTGGCGATTATTCAGGCCAGGTCCGCATCTATGGACAGGATGAATTGGGCCAACTTGCGATTGCGGTTAATAACTTGTCAGTTCGGGTCGAAGAGGCGCAAGAAGCGTCCGAATCCGAGCGACGGCGACTAGACAGTGTCATGAGCCACATGACCGATGGGGTGATTGCGACTGATCGGCGAGGTAACATCACGATTATTAATGAAACCGGGCAGGACTTTCTCAATGTGACTAGCGATGGTGTATTAGGTCAATCGCTTCTAAAAGTGCTTAAAATTAGTGAAGAATACACACTTCGCGATTTATTAGAAACCCAACAAGTGATGGTCCTAGATTTTTCAGATCAACAAGATCATGACTTGATTTTGCATGTCGATTTTTCATTGATTCAAAGAGAAACAGGCTATATCACCGGGTTAGTGTGTGTGTTACATGATGTAACGGAACAACAAAAGAATGAACGTGAACAACGCGAATTCGTTTCAAATGTTTCTCACGAATTGCGGACACCATTGACGAGTGTTCGGAGTTACATCGAAGCCCTTAATGATGGTGCTTGGCAAGATCCTGAAGTCGCACCGAACTTTTTGAAGGTTACGCAAGAAGAAACTGATCGAATGATCCGAATGATTAACGATTTATTGAGTTTATCGCGGATGGACCAAGGGACAGCTAAAATGAATTTAGAATTTGTTAATTTAAATGAATTCTTTGGCTATGTACTTGATCGGTTTGATATGATGATTAAACGGGATCAGGAACACGATAACAATGCATCACCGAGAGGGACGGGCAAGTTACCAACTGATGATCCTAATAAAAAATACAGTATTACGCGCGACTTCACCAAGCGGGATTTATGGGTCGAAATTGATACCGATAAATTCATGCAGGTAGTCGATAATATTATGAATAATGCGATTAAGTATTCACCAGATGGTGGGGTCATCACTTGTCGTTTATTGGAAACCCATCGTCATGTGATCTTAAGCATTTCTGATCAGGGCTTAGGGATTCCACGTAAAGATTTAGGGAAAATCTTCGATCGTTTCTACCGGGTTGATAAGGCGCGCTCTCGGAAACAAGGCGGGACCGGTTTAGGCTTGGCAATTTCAAAAGAAGTTATCGAAGCACATAATGGGCGTGTTTGGGTTGATAGCCAAGAAGGTAAAGGCTCAACATTCTATATTTCTTTACCATACGAACCAATTGATTCTGATGGAGGTGATTGGGATGAAATTTAATAGTTTTGTGATGCGGGTCATCCTGATTGCTTCAATCGTTTTAAGTATTATTTTATCCTGGAAGATTTGGACGAATAATACACATTACGAACGACGGACAGATAGTCAAACGACGACTAAAGCGGTGAGTCGAAAGTCCGATCGTAAGATTAGCGATATCTTTTTACCCACGCAAATCCTGTGGCGGACTAATCAACAGAGTCAGCTCGTTTATAATTCAAAGGAAAGCTTAGTGCCTAAGCTGAAGGAAGCCATGAAGTTGACTAAATCAGCACGGTTTAAAGCATCTAAGTTAAGTGAAGCCAATTACTATCAGGCGATTACAACCGATGATACATTGACCTTGTTGTATCCGGACAATATTTCGTATGCGGTCTTTAAGAAGGTTTTTGACGACAGTAATAATCAATTGAGCCGGAATACGACCTTTAATCGAATCAAGATTACGATGGGGACTAAGCCGCAGTTGACGTTGATGAACGATAAGAGTCACATGATCTATCAAACGACGATGCGTCAATTTTCAGTCGCGCAGGTCAAACGAATCTTGGATCATTCAGATGTGCATTTAAACGTTAAAGAGAGTCTGTTAAATCATAAACCGTTTATTTATGTGGCCGCCAATCAGTCACTTTTACCGTACAGTTATTTAGTGAACCAACAACCTGAAAATTACTACATTACAACTTTGTTGGATCAAAAGAATACGGATAACATTGACGCTAAGGAACAAGGGGACAACGTAATCTATACAGATGGTGACAATAACGATTTATACAAGCGACTAACCATTAATCATAAAACAGGTGAAATTGCGTATGTGAAGTATGAGGATACCAAGTCGCCAACAGGTTTAACGAAGAGTTTTGAAACGAGTTTTGAAGCATTATTGAAGACCGGCAATTCACTATCCGGGATGCGTTTTTATAGTTACGATGAAGATACCAATTCGACGACCTACCGGACCTATGTTGAAGGCTTCCCAGTCTTTTACCAAACCAATTTTGGGAGTGTTAAGGTACAGTTATTGCCAACTGGTCAACGGGTTGATTTCTCAAACTATAGTTTACAAGTGCCCGTACCAGCAGGTGATAAACCAGTCACTTTACCAAGTACACAAGCCGTCTTAAATCAGATGACTAAAAATGGTTTATTACTAGAGAATATCGATAATATTCAAGTTGGGTATGAGTGGACGCAAGAAACAAGTAATGACCAAGTAATTGATCTTAATCCAACTTATTTTATTCAGTACAAGGGTGTTTGGCGTAGCCTTAGCGCATTATTAGCACAGAAAGAAGAACTAACCGAAGGGAGTTAGACAGATGGATTTTCGCAGAATTGAAATGATTTTTATCGCCATTTTTATTGCGCTCGATATCTATTTGTTTATGTCGCTTAGTGGTAGTCAAACGACCAATTCGGCTTCTATTACGAATCGTTCGCAAACCAGTCAGATTTTAAAAGATTTAAAGGATGATCAGATTACCGTTAATCGGTTATCGAATCAAAAACGAGAAAGTTATTATTTAGCCAGTCGACAAGCTGATCAGACGGGCTTGGAAGCTGCTAGCGCCAAGTTAACCGGGCAGACGGCGTCGTTTGATAAATCTAGACTAACCCTGACAAGCGTACTCGACAAACCGTTGAGCTATAAAAAGGGGCGGGCATCTTCGGCTATCAATGCTTTCTTGAAAGATGGCAATAATGTTTACCAGGCTGATCAGTACCGGTATTCAAAAGCATTATCAAGTAATCAACAAGCTGTTTACGTTCAAAAGGTGCCGGGCGGACAAATGATGGACGAACACGGGCAGTTAATTTTTACATTAGATAACGGGCAAATCAGTCAGTATACGCAAACTTACATCAATAAGGTGCAAATTTTACGTGAAAAAGAAATGACCAAAATTTCTGCGCAAGGGGCAGTTGTCGATTTATACACTGACAACGAAATTCCGAATAATTCCAAGATTTTGTGGGTTCAATTAGGCTATAGCGCCTTATTAGATGCCAATAGCAGTACGGTTTATGTACCAGCCTGGCAAATCGCCATTGAAAATAAGAGTACCAAAAACGTCGTCGTTAAGCGCATCAATGCGTTCACCGGCACCTTAATAAAGAATCGCAGCGAAGTAACATCATAAGAATCAGTGAAAAAGCCAAGGGGATAGCGGATAAATGGTAGAAAAAGATGAAATGCGGGTTAGCGTCTTAGCCAGCAGTAGTTCAGGCAACACAACTTTTATTGAAACACCAACTCAAAAAATATTAGTCGATGCGGGGATGAGTGGCAAACGGGTTCAGGATTTAATGCATAGCATTGGTCGGGATTTAAAAGAGGTTGATAGTCTACTAGTGACGCACGAACATCGCGATCACAGTAGCGGTGTTGGCGTCTTAGCCCGCCGTTACGGGATTGATGTGTACGCCAATCAACCGACTTGGGATGCGATGGCGTCAATTATTGGCACCGTCCCTGATGAACATAAGCACGTCTTTGAGATGGGCAAAACCAAAACACTCGGCGATATCGATGTTGAAAGTTATGGTGTGTCACACGATGCCGCTGCGGCGCAATTCTATCAATTTCATCATAACAACCGGGCCTTCGCAATCTTAACGGATACGGGGTACGTTTCGGATCAAATCAGAGGCACTATCGAAAATGCGGATGCCTACTTGGTGGAATGTAATCACGATTTGGAAATGTTACGGATGGGAAAATATCCGTGGTCGCTTAAACAACGGATCCTTAGTGATACTGGACATCTGTCTAACGAAGATGGCGCTTCAGCCTTAATGGCTTTTATGGGGCAACAAACAAAACGCGTTTTCCTAGGCCATTTGAGCCAAGAAAACAATATGAAGGAGTTGGCACACTTAACGGTGGCGTCAATTTTAGAACAACATGATTATGGTGTTGGCACGGACTTTGAAATTTTAGATACAGATCCAGCGATTGCGGACCCTTTATTTGTTGTTTAGGGATAAAAGCGTTAAAATACCGCTATAAAAACAATTTAAAATTCGTAACTTGTTCATGAATTTTTCAAATTTAAATTTTATGATAGAGATAATCAATAAACAGAATAAAATTAGAAAGTTTGGGTGATTTAGTATGAATCAAAATTCAGGATTAATGAAAACAGCGATTGTTGTGGTTATTTCAGCGTTGATTGGTGGTGGCGCAGCCTATGCCGGTTTTTCTCGACTCGGCAATTCGGCCAATGACGTCACGACTGCAACGCAGACGCCTACTAAAGCGGGGGCAACTAAGATTAGTAACATCAAAGTGAACTCATCATCACAAACGACAACCGCCTTCCAAAAGGTTAATACATCAGTTGTATCCGTTGTGAACTTACAAAAACAACAACAATCAACCGGTGACCTGAGTTCATTATTTGGTTCAGGGAGCACTGACAGCAATAGCAGTTCTTCTAAGAGCAGTAGCAGTGATTTAGAAGAATCCAGTGAAGGTTCAGGTTTAATCTACGAGAAAAAAGACGGCAAAGCTTACATCGTGACGAATAATCACGTGGTTGCTGGTTCTGATAAAATCGAAGTCATTTTGAGTGATGGCACAAAATTGGAAGCTAGTTTAGTTGGGACAGATGCTGTTTCTGATTTGGCTGTCTTAAAAATTAACGGGACTAAAGTGAAGAAGACGGCAACGTTTGGTGATTCAGATAGTATCAAAGCTGGTGAATCAGTTCTTGCGATCGGCTCACCATTGGGCTCAGAATACGCAACTTCTGTCACACAAGGGATTATTTCTGCTAAGAAACGGACCATTGATGTGACAGACGAAACAACCGGCCAAACAACTGGTCAAGCAACTGTTATTCAAACTGATACAGCGATTAACCCTGGGAATTCAGGTGGCCCATTAGTCAACATGGCTGGTCAAGTCATTGGGATTAATTCAATGAAATTAGCTTCAAATGGTGAAACGTCTGTTGAAGGGATGGGCTTTGCTATTCCAAGTAACGAAGTCGTTAAAATTATTAACCAATTGGTGGCTAACGGGAAAGTGGTTAGACCAGCACTTGGGATTAGTGTGATTGATTTAACCAATATTTCATCAACACAACAATCTTCAGTACTAAAATTACCATCATCCGTTAACAGCGGGGTAGTAGTGGCCTCAGTAACAAGCAATTCAGTTGCTAAGAAGGCTGGTATCAGTAAGTATGATGTGATTGTCGGCTTAGGCGGCAAGACGGTTTCAAGTGTGGCAGACTTACACACAATTCTATATAGTTACGCAATGAACAGCACAACTGAAATTCAGTACTATCATAATGGCAGCTTGAAAAAAGCGAATGTTAAACTCACACAAGCAGCTTCATCAGATAGTACGACAACAACTAAACAAACGAACTAAAAATAAAGACGCGCGACCGGATTCTTCCGATCGCGCGTTTTTTTTGTGGCGCTAAATTAAAAAAGAAGTTCGTCAAGGGGGCCAAGTAGTCGAATTGTTAAGTTTTAAAAAAGTCAATGTGGATAGCCAAAAGGAGGTAACATTAGATGTCTGTGGATAAGTCTGTGGATTGTGGGTATAACACGGAAAAATAAGCACCAATGTTATCCACAAGCTAATAAACGGAAAGTGGATAACTTTTTAAAATTAAAATAAACAGACTTAAAATGCTGATATAATAGCTTTTTTAAATGGATACACAGTAGTGCGAATAATTAAAAATCGGTGGATAACTTTTTTTGTTAGAAAGCGTTCCAAAAATTGTGATTCGATTATTTAGTGGTTGGTAAAATTTAAACCACAAGACTTGGGACGAACACTTGTGCATATGTGGACAACTTTTGTGGATAACATGTACTTTTCGGTGAATTACTGTGAATAGCTTTTTTTTAGAATCAATTTCGCCTAAAATAGAAGTATTAGCTAGGAGGACGTTATGAATATCAAAATTATCACAGTTGGGAAACTGAAAGAAAAATACTTGAAGGCGGGCATTGCGGAATACGCCAAACGCTTAAGTAAATTTTGTAAGTTTGAAATCATCGAAGTGTCAGACGAAAAGGCACCGGAATCTTTGAGCGAGGCTGAAATGACGACCGTTAAAGATAAAGAAGGCGAACGGATCTTAGCCAAGGTGAAGGATAAGGAACACGTGATTGTGTTAGCCATTCACGGCAAACAACGTGCTTCAGAAGAATTCGCAAAAGAAATCCAAGATTTGGCAACCTATGGCACATCAGATATTACCTTCATTATTGGGGGCTCACTCGGAACAAGTGATGCTGTTAATAAACGCGCTAACGACGCCTTATCGTTTGGCAAATTGACGTTACCACACCAATTGATGCGCTTAGTTCTAACGGAACAAATCTACCGGGCGTTTATGATTAACCAGGGATCGCCGTATCATAAATAAGAAAAATTGAGAGCCCAGACAAAATTTGTCTGCGGTTCTTTTTTATATCCATCAAAGTGACATATTATGTCGGGGCAATTTTATATACTTTAGTTATCGAGATGCGTAATCTCAACTAAGGTATTTGGGGGCTATTAGTATGAATAAGAAATTAACGGTTGGTTTAGCAACGGCGACGCTTCTTTTGTTGGCGGCGTGTGGGCAACAGGCTGATTCAACGAAGACAAGTAGCAACAGTCACAGTACGGCGCAGTCGGAAAAACGGACTAAAAAGCAAAGTGAATCAAAATTGCGGGCCCAAAGTAGCGCCAAAAAACAGGCTTCAGAAGCGTCAGCTAAAGCGATGAGCGAGTCTCGTGAAAAGGCCGCGCTTGCAGCATCAACAGCGGCAGCTCAAGCGGCTGAAGCTGCAAGTAGTGCATCCGCTAGTGAACAAGCGGCAGATGGAAGTTCAGCGTCTGCTGTCCAACAAGCATCAGCAATGACAGCTTCTAAAGCCAGTGAATCACAACAAGCAGCGGAACAAGCGATTAAACCGGTCACGCAAGCAGAGGCGATTGAAGCTGCTAAGAAGGCGTTTAATGGTATTGATATTATTGTTTCGCATAACGGCACTTTCAGTAGTCAACCTGATGGTTCAATGACGGCCCACGATTACTCTGGGGCACAAGGAGAGGATTTTTGGACTTTCACGCCGAATGCGGATGGCACGATTACGGTTCTTTCGAAGTTTGGCTCTGTCAAAGGTGGCGAACAACAAATCGAAACGCATGTTGTTCCAAGATAATCACCAACTCAAAAAGCGCGCTAAGACAATTTGTCTTAACTGAAGTGAACCCTAAATATTGGACGAAACTTTAAGCAGCTTTCTGGGTTGTAAAAATTCGGTATTCAACCGGACTTTTACAACCCAGTTTTGTTTTAA
>NZ_JAMQEX010000004.1:0-102383 GCF_033176295.1 Latilactobacillus sp. | reverse complement strand
GTAATCACTCCCTATATTGGTTGGAATTAGCTACTACCATTGTAAGTGATTGCTTTGGGCTTTTTAATTTCTGTTCGGATTAATTATAGAATTTGCCAGCTATTAAATATGTTGATGAAGTGATTCCAGAAACAGATTGGGAACAAAAGAAAACTGACGTTGCTAAGTATGATATTGATACATTTGTCATGGGTGATGATTGGAAAGGTCAATTTGACTTCCTAAAAGATCAATGTGAAGTAATCTACTTACCAAGAACAGAAGGTATTTCAACAAGTAAAATTAAAAACGATTTGAACATCAACTAAAATAAAAGGTCTCTCATTCTTACGAGAGGCCTTTTATTTTTTATTAGATTAACAACTTACTAAACTTCTTCTGCACCCTAAATTTAATATTATTAGCCGTTCGCCGCGTGATGTTTAAGTCCACGGCGATTTCTTTTAGGCTGGCGTTGGCAAAGTAGCGTAGGACTAGGAAGCGACGTTCACGCGGGTCGCAGACCTGATAGAGTTTTTCGAAGAGGTCGTTATAGATGACGGCATTATCTGGGTCGCAGTGGGGATCACTGATTTGGTCGAGGTAGTCCATTAGGGCATCGTCTTCAGATAGACGGTTAACGAAACCGATTTGTTTGTTCCGGCCGTTTTCTTGTCTGAAGTGTCGCATCGTGGCCCATTTAATCGCTTGGTAAGCGTAGACGATGAATTCGTGCTCTTGGGTCTCAGGATCGCCTGGAAAGCGCTGATAGGCATCAATGAAGGTCAGGATGGCTTCTTGGTAGAGATCATCGAAATTCTCGTGATAACGGTTAATATGGAGCGATTTGAGGGCACCGTAAATAAAGTTGTCGTCTTGGAGTAAGAGATTAAAAGCGGCTTGGTTAGATTTGGTCATTATATATCATCCTTTAGGCCGCGAGCTCGCAGTGAATTTTCCCGGTAAGTTCACTATAACGACTTGGCAATCAAAAGAATAACGAACGTTTTTGATGATTAATCAGAGTGAAACGTTGGTTTTATAGGAATTCGTAAGTAGTAATTTCTGAAACAAGTGTTATTTAATCTTGAAAATCGGTGAAAAGCCAATATTTCGGGTGTTTTATAAATCGCGTAATTTCCTGATAAAACCGGGTACACCTTGTAAATACCAGCTAAATTCATGAATCGGATATTCCTTGTATTCTTGTATGGCCGCTTGGTAGATATAATTTGATTTGTGAATTTCTAAGTCATCTAGGAGCCGAATCAATTGTTGTAGGTTATTCGGTACCATGCTACATAATTGGCAATGACAGTAATCATAGCTGTGGATAATACTACTGTTAAAGCAAGATTGCAGTTCGATGGTATAGCCGAAGTTAGTTGCGCAAATCCCGAGGCTCGTGCGTAGAATCCGGCCGATTGCGGCACATTGATGAATTTCGGTCTCTAACTGACGTCCTTTGTAGAGGAGTTCGCAACTTGTTTCATTCAGGAAAGTAATCCGCAGATGATCACCAGCTTGTTCGTAGTATTTAACGTAGTGTAGCGCTAACCAACTCGCGTTTTGATGGGCAGTGCCACTAAGCGGTAGAAATTGGTATTCACCGTTAATTTGCGGTAGTTTCCGTAGGTGGCCGAAGTTATGATAGATGTGTCGCATTTGTGAGAAATCAATGAGTTGTTGACGGTTATACTGGCGCATTAATTTGCGGGTTGAAAGGGGCGTCGCTTGCAGGCCGTTGTTACGACTGATAATTAAACTGCGATGTTTATTAGTCGCTAGCAACATGGTATCGGAATTAATACGATAATGGTTGATATACGGGCAACTAATTGATTCACGAAAGCGCAGATCATAATCGACGGTTTTGATTAAAGGTAGGCAATCTGGACAAACTGTGTGTTGGAGCGGGACGGTACGCGTATGTAGTAACATAGAAACCTCCTAATAAACTATTCAATTGAGGATAGCAAACATTAACAAGCGCTTACAAATTTAATGTGATTATGTTAACAAACATGTGTTAAGATATTAATATTTTTCTCATTTTTGAGCGTCTAAGGGTCACAAATCGGCCTGAGTATGGCATACTATGATTA
Source organism: Latilactobacillus sp. (assembly GCF_033176295.1). NCBI lineage: Bacteria > Bacillati > Bacillota > Bacilli > Lactobacillales > Lactobacillaceae > Latilactobacillus > Latilactobacillus sp. The sequence goes on along the minus strand of NZ_JAMQEX010000004.1, from coordinate 100,299 downwards.
GACTATGATTAATGGGGGATTCTTTAAATGAAAGTACGCAAAGCAGTTATTCCAGCAGCCGGATTGGGCACTCGTTTTTTACCAGCTACCAAAGCAATGGCGAAGGAAATGTTGCCAATTGTTGATAAACCAACGATTCAATTTATCGTGGAAGAAGCAAAGGCTTCAGGGATTGAAGATATCTTAATTATCACTGGTAAGGGCAAACGGCCAATCGAAGATCACTTCGATTCAGCACCTGAGCTGGAACAAAACTTAAAAGCTAAGAATAAGACGAAGATGTTGAAGATGGTCAATGAAACCACTGACATGGGCGTTAACCTCTATTTCATTCGCCAATCACATCCTAATGGTTTAGGGGATGCTGTTCGTCTTGCGAAGTCTTTCGTGGCTGACGAACCTTTCGTGGTCATGTTAGGTGATGACTTGATGGAAGATGAAGTGCCATTGAGCAAACAATTAATTAATGAATATGAAGAAACACATGCCTCACAATTGGCTGTTATGAAAGTACCACATAACGAAGTTGATAAGTATGGTGTCATTAACCCTGAAAACAAGGTTAAAGATGATTTATACAATGTTAAGAACTTCGTTGAAAAGCCAGCTGTTGATAAGGCACCTAGTGATTTAGCCATTATCGGTCGTTACTTATTAACTCCGGAAATTTTTGATGTCCTAGAAAATCAAAAACCAGGCCTTGGTGGTGAAATTCAATTAACCGATGCAATCGATGAATTGAACAAGACCCAACGCGTCTTCGCTCACGAATTCAAAGGCCGTCGTTACGATGTTGGTAACAAATTCGGTTATTTAGAAACAAGTATTGAATATGGCTTAAAACACCCAGAAGTGAAAGATGACTTGAAGAAATATATTATCAAATTGGGTGAAGAATTAAAACAAAGTGAAAAGAAAGAAAATAAATAGAGTTCTGACTCGAACGGGTTGGCTTTGAGGATTAACAAGAAAATGGGGATTATGGCGGGTTTAGCCATGATTCCCATTTTGTGGTTAACCGGAAAAGGCAGTTCGAGAAGCACGTTTAAGTGAAGGGTGCTGACCATCGCGGTTAGTAATTGAGCATAAAAAAAGATCTCGTCATTGACGGGATCTTTTTTTGTAATGAATTAGTCAATACTCTTAAGGTATTTGTCTAATTCAGCTGGTTTTTTAACTTCGTAGCTCCAGCCTGCAGAAACAGTTTTTGAGTTTAAGCGCATCTTTAATACGATGGCTTCTCTAACGTAATTTAGGACTTTTTTCATGAGATATCACCTCCTTTAAATGAGATATTGTGACTAGTACTAAAGTTGCCAGTGTCGCGGCACCGATTGGAACGACTAAAAAATGGAAGAACAGACACAAAACTGAGAATAAGCCGAAAACGATAATCGTGATCCGATTACGCTTAAACTTTTCATTTTTAACACGTTTATCTTCTATAAGTGGTGTTCCAAACCAGAAAGCAAGGGCTGATAGAAGCGAGAAAATAATCGCGATAGTGGTATTGAATAATAGCCATTGCGCGAGATAGATGGCAACAATAGCCAGAGAAACGGATGTCAGATAACAATTTAAATAGGTCCGACAGTGATAGCCGCCGGTTTGTGTATGAATGATTCTAAAGAGAATCACATAACCGACAGTGAGCCAAAATTGATGAGTGCTGAGCCCAAATAATAAGATGGAGGCCGTAATTAAAAACTCATTAATTGTTAGCTCAACGCCATAATTGTAGAAGACTTGTTCGTCTGCTGAAATCACTTTTTTTCTAACGAGTAGATTAGTAATCATTTTTGTAAGGTTTTCCAAGCCACCAACACCGCCATTATTATTTTTGATCAATCGGTAATAAAACAAGCATGTCAAAGTGTGTTTCATCGTAGGCTATTTTATAATCACCGTCTAGTCGATCGATGCTCTTCTTAATAATCCCGATACCTAGTCCGTGATGTTCATGCTTAAACCAACTTTTGTTAGAAAGGTTTACCCTACTACCTAAATGGGTTTCGGCATGAGAGTTATTAACGATTAATACCAATTTGTGTTTGTATTCAAAAATCTTAACGCTAATTTTTCTTTTTTCAGGGGGCAGCTTTTCGGTTGCGGCAACGGCATTTTTTAATAAGTTAATTAGTATGTTGGAGAGGGAAACGGGTTCTAACGATTCAGTCTGGACTTGGTCCACTTTAAGTGAGAGTTCGATATCCTTAGAAGCACATAGTTGAATATTGTTGTTTAAAACGGCATCAATATAGACATTCCCGGTTAAAACCTGGGCTTTAACCTTCTCCAATTGCCCTGTAATCTGGTTGATATAATTAATGGCTTCAGTATCAAGCTCATTTTCAATCATGTATTTGATTGACATGATGTTTTCTTTAAAGTCATGCCGCATATGACTGAGTTCAAGTTCTTTTTTATTTTGAATTTTAATTTCGTTTTTTAAGACAGTAGAAGCCGCTTGAAGGTTAAGTTCAAATTCACGATTTTGATAGTAGAGGCTTAGTTGTGAAAATAGGTAAATCGTTAAGCAGATAGTGATATTGAGTAAAATAACCATAATTAGTATTTTATGGGATAACGGGCCCGTATTGTTAAGTTGCAAGTTGCCACTGATGATAGACATGAAATTGTCAATTAGGATGGCACCAATGATTAAAATACAGTTCATAATCATTAAATAGTGATACGAAATATTTAAATTCAGTTTATTGAAAAAGTGGTAGTAGCCATAAATTAGAAGCAACATGATCGACTTCGTCAGAATATAGAATAGGATGCCATAAAAATCTGTAACGTCGATAACTTGTAGGATATTTTTATTGAGAAGGTTGGAGAGTATTAACCCAGAAAAAATATCAGAGAAATAAACAAAATAGTAACCTAATGCAACAAAGTAAAAGATTTTAATTATTTTATCTTTAAATAGTAATATTGATGAAAGGCTCACAGCGATGGGGATTAGCAGTGCACGGATATATGGTATTGATTCAGAGATAAAAATAGTAAGGTATGAATCTATCGCAATGAGTGTGATTAGCACAGCAATCGCCCGGCTTCGTTGAATAAAACGCGTATTTAAAAATAAAATCAATAGTACATAAAGGATGGTCACTTCAATCACAGTCGGTGTAACGTAGATAATTAGATTAGTCACTGAGAATCCCCCGTATACCGCATATAAATGCTTCTTGAACTTCTTTTTTTCGTCGACGGCTTAAATCTAGTTTTTCACCATTATCCATTAGGATGCTGGTGTTTTTAATTTCATTAATAAAAATTGGATTGACGGAGAATTTCCGATGCGTTCTCAGAAATCCCTTCTCAACTAGCGAATCTGTTATTTCTTGGAAGGTATAACCGATAAGTTCAAATTGGGTTTGATCGGCCAGATGGAGATAAACTTTCCGATTGAGTGATTGAACGTAAATAATGTCATCAAGATAGACTTTTTTATAGAGTTCTTCACCAGTTGTTTCGCGTAGTTTCAGTCTGAGATATTTGCTATTTTCAAAAGCCACAGAGCGACTCAGCCGTGCCAGTAAGTTATCAATACGCTCACTGAGATGATCTTTAGGTAGAAAATCATAGATATCATATTGCAAGGTATTTAGAATTTCTTGTTCATAACGGGTGACAAAAATAATTTTTACCCGCTTATCAAGATTGCGAATTTTGTGGGCTAACATTTTACCATTAATTTTGGGCATATAAATGTCGATAAAAAGGGCGTCGAATACACCGGGTTTAAAGGCATCGAGTAGGTCGGTTGCATTTGTAAAAGTCTGATAAGTTGCTTTGATGGCTAATGATCGATCGATTTCTTGAGTGATTTTTTTTAGAAAACACTGATTATCGTCACAAAATGCAATATTTAACATCAAAAGTGCTCCTTATATTACTTGATTATTTAATATTCTATCACTATTATTAATAAAATAGCATCTTTAACCTGTCACGTTTTTACCAAAAAATGCTATTATTATGCCCTTTTAAGTCATTAATATGGCGTTAAAAGACGATTGTTAAAAGCGCTAATTACTTGAACGGTTAATATAAATGTCGCAACGGTAATTTTTGTTTCGAAAATAAATTAAATTAAATGCTAGAACTAAGCTGATTTTTTAGACGGCAAATAGTATAATATCCGAATTTAATTTTTTAATTAATTTAAATTAATTAAAAAAATTTTTAGTGATATAAAAAAGCCACTAGACCAAATCGGACTAGTGGCTGTGTAATAGGAATTAAATGAGGATGCCCTCACAATGATCTATTTCATGTTGGATAATTTGAGCTACCCAGCCAGAAAAAGCTTGTTGCTGTGCTTTAAATTGGCGATCTTGATAGCTTACTTCAATTGTTTCATACCGTTTTGTTGAACGTTGGCCAACAAGTGATAGGCACCCTTCTTCAGTTTGATAAGGGTTGCTGTGACGGATAATCTTGGGATTGACCATAATTACAGGGAGAATCCCCATTTGGACGATAATAATCCGTTTATTAACGCCAATCATATTAGCAGCCATGCCGACACAACGATCGGTGTTAGCTTGTAATGTATCAATTAAATCGGTGATAACTGCTGTATCTGCAGTTGTGGCAGGTAGGGCCACCTGGCTCAAAAATTCGGTATCATGCATAATCGGCTTAATCATAAAAAAACTCCTCACAAGTTAATAAGCCTATTATAACAGAATCATGTTGCTCAAAGTGATTCACGAACTGCCCAAATTGGGACAAAATAACGGTTGACAATATAATTTTATTTATAAAATTTAATTTATATGAACTGAATTTTATAATAGGCTAATCAATATTAAAGTGGTCTAGTGCAAGATAGATTTAGTGGTTTATTGTTTGTGGTATTAGTAAACTATTACACCGAGCGGTCATATAAATGGCCTTAATGGTCTATATTGTAAAAAATTAGAAAAAAAGAAAGCGATTAACATTGCTAATAAACGGTTTATCGTATTATATACAATGGTAACTATTAGAATTTGGAAGACTTTAAGCTCTATAACAATAGAGGGGAGAAATAATAAAATGTTAAGTCAAACAGAAACGTTATCGTCGGTTACTTATATCATGCGCTGCAACCAGGTCGTTGAGAAATTATTAGTATTTGATACGGTTTTTAACGAATACACACAAACCTGCCGTAATATCGTATTAGGCAGATGTTTGGCTAATGAGAATCTGCATTCCTTGAAGAAGTATTTCCAGAAGAATTTGGTGAATTTGCGACATTTTGTGGAATTGACTGAAAGTATTAATCCGCCAAGTTATTTTACTGAAACTAATCAACGGTTAAAGGAAGCTTTTAGAGGATACGCTGAAAGTGTTGAAAAAATGTTATCAATCATTGAAACAGAGAACGATTCGTTAATATTAGAAAAATTACAGGAGATCCGACAAATTCAAAAAGATTATTGTCATCAAATTAATGAAGCATTGGCGGATGTCGTTAAACTCGGCTAATGCTCGAAATAAAGGTGGTTAACCGGGTAGGTTAATTGCCTTTTTTAGCATTTAGAATAAATAAAAAGTTTATCTTTTAGGCACAAAATGAATAAAAATTCGACAAAGTATGTGTTTTTGATTATAATTATGAGTATAGCATTATAACTAAACTTATTAGTTTTTAATTTTAATGACCGGTAAGAGGGTATAGAGGAGGATTCACAATGAAGAAAATAACGTTATTTTTGAGTAGTTTGTTGTTACTGGGACTGTTTGTATTTGGCAGTCAACAGGTGCAATCAGTGCAAGCGGCTGAGAAAACTTATGAAATCGGAACTGATGTCACTTATCCACCGTTCGAATTTGCGAATAAGGATAATAAGTATGTCGGGATTGATATTGATATCATGAAGGCCATCGCAAAATCAGAAGGTTTCAAAGTGAATATCCAACCTCTCGGCTTTAATGCCGCCGTTCAAGCGGTCCAATCAGGACAGATTGATGGTGTGATTGCCGGGATGACAATTACGGATGAACGGAAAGCAAAATTTGATTTTGCGGATCCTTATTATCACACAGGCGTTGTCATGGCGGTTAAAAAAGACAGTAAGATTACTGGCTTAAAAGGATTGAAAGGCCAACGGGTCGCAATTAAGACTGGGACGGCTGCTGGTGATTATGCAAAATCAAAGGCCAAAGAGTACGGCTTTACAACGGTTACTTTTGATGATTCCGACAATATGTACAATGATGTTGTCAACGGTAACTCAGTAGCCTGTTTCGAAGATGAACCAGTCATGCAATACGGGATTAAGACTGGTTTAGGCTTGAAAATTGTCACGAAGCCAGTTCAAGGCGGCGACTACGGATTCGCTGTTAAGAAAGGCACTAACCCAGAGTTAGTTGCTAAATTCAACAAGGGATTGAAGAAGTTAAACGCCAGTGGCGAATACGCTAAAATTCAAGCAAAATATTTAAATACTAAAGCATCTAGCGAAAAAGAAGCTGATCACAGTTTCTTCGGTTTATTAAAAGAAAATAAGGGCGCAATCTTAGATGGCTTAGGTCAAACATTACTATTAACGGTCATCGCGATCTTCTTCGCAACCATCTTCGGTGTCTTCTTCGGCTTACTCGGCGTGTTACCGAATAAATTTGCACGGGGCGTTTCGGATACAGTGATTTATATCTTCCGAGGCTTGCCACTATTAGTCTTAGCCTTATTCATCTACACTGGGATTCCAAGTTTGACGGGGCAAAAGATTCCCGCAATGGTCGCTGGTGTGATTACACTGATGTTCAATGAAGGGGCCTATACAGCCGCCTTCGTTAAAGGTGGGATTGGTGCCGTTAGCGCTGGTCAAATGGAAGCAGCCCGTAGTTTAGGCCTACCATATGGCAAAGCAATGCGCCGCGTTATCTTACCGCAAGGTATTCGGATTATGGTGCCATCTTTTATTAACCAATTCATCATCACATTGAAGGATACCTCGATCTTATCAATCATCGGTATTGTTGAATTAACGCAAGCCGGCAAGATTATCATTGCTAGAAACCTAGAAGGCTTCAAAATCTGGGGGATGATCGCGTTGATTTACTTGATTGTGATTACATTATTGACATGGTTATCGAAGTATATCGAGAGGAGAATGAATAACTAATGAATAGAATTGAAGTGTCCCACCTCATTAAAAATTATGGTAGTAATGAAGTTTTGAAGGATTTGGATTTAACCGTTGGCAACAATGAAGTGGTTGTTATGATTGGGCCTTCTGGTTCTGGGAAGAGTACTTTTCTCCGTTGTTTGAACCGTTTGGAAGAACCAACGAGCGGCGAAATCATCGTCGATGGTTATAATCTTAGTGATCGTAAGAGCGACTTGAATCAGATTCGGGAAAAAATTGGGATGGTGTTCCAACACTTTAACCTCTTTAAAAATCTCACCGTTGCTGAAAATATCACACTAGCACCTGTTGAACTGGGCAAAATGACACCAGAAGAAGCCAAAGAAACGGCTAAACATCTTTTGGAAACAGTCGGCTTATCGGATAAGTACGATGCCAAACCAAGCTCACTTTCAGGTGGTCAAAAACAGCGGGTCGCCATTGCGCGCGCCTTGGCGATGAAACCCGATATTCTGTTATTCGATGAACCAACATCAGCGCTTGATCCGGAAATGGTCGGCGATGTCCTGGAAGTAATGAAGCGCTTGGCCAAAGAAGGGATGACGATGGTCGTTGTTACCCATGAAATGGGCTTCGCCAAAGAAGTGGCTGATCGTGTCATCTTCATGGCAGACGGGCACATTGTCGAACAAGGCACCCCAGACGATGTCTTCGGCAACCCACAAAACGACAGAACAAAAGACTTCTTGAATAAGGTATTGAATGTTTAGAAAAAGCTGTTTAAAGAGTTACCTGGTTTAAATTACTGGGTAACTCTTTTTTTGTTGTCCGTGCTATGATAAGTGATAACAAGTAGTTGGGAGATTTGATAAATGATACGTCATATTCTTGTAACCGGTGGTGTCGGTTTTATCGGTTCTAATTTTGTTCGCTATGTGGTCCGGCAACAGCCAGAAGTCCATGTAACGGTTTTGGATAAGTTAACGTACGCTGGTAATCGGGCTAATTTAGCCGGCTTACCAGCAGAACGAGTGACGTTGGTAGTCGGTGATATTTGTGATGCACCATTGGTTCAGCAGTTAGTCCAAAAGGTGGATGCGGTGGTACATTATGCAGCTGAAAGTCATAATGATAATTCGCTGCAGGATCCAACACCTTTTATTCAAACTAATATTATGGGTTCCTATACGCTAATTGAAGCCTGTCGACAATATCATGTGCGGTATCATCACGTTTCTACAGATGAAGTTTACGGCGATTTACCGTTAGTAGGTGATGCAAAATTTACACCCGAAACACGTTATAATCCTAGTAGTCCGTACTCCGCTTCCAAGGCGAGTTCTGATTTGTTAGTACGGGCGTGGGTGCGCTCATTTGGGCTACGCGCAACGATATCCAATTGTTCCAATAATTATGGGCCGTATCAACATATTGAAAAGTTTATCCCGCGTCAGATTACCAATATTTTAAGTGGTAGGTGCCCTAAGTTATATGGCACTGGCCAAAATATTCGTGATTGGATTCATACGGATGACCACTCTAGCGCTGTTTGGACAATATTGACACGTGGCCGAATTGGCGAGACCTATTTGATTGGTGCTGATGGGCAACGCACGAATCAAGCTGTTTTGGAAATGATTTTAACATTGATGGGGCAACCCAAGGATGCATATGATCAAGTTCAGGATCGACCAGGGCGTGATTTGCGGTACGCCATTGACGCGACCAAGCTTCGTGAAGAACTTGGATGGCAACCGCAATTAACCGATTTTAAAGTTGGGTTACAGCAGACAATCGATTGGTATCGGCACCATGAGGAATGGTGGCAAGCAGATAAAGCTAAGGTAGAAGCGAGATACGCGCGTAATAAATAATGATCGAATAATACGTGATTTTAATTAACCCCCTGTTCAAAAGAAGTTAATAATAGTAGTATAAAAGAGAATTAATATTAAGTAGTGGGGGAAGATAATCATGAAGTTTTGTCCAAATTGTGGTTCGGAGATCAAGGAGGGGGCTAAGTTTTGTCCCAAATGTGGGTTTAACATCGAACAAATGACCAATCCAAACGCAACAAGTGACAGTGTGAAGAGCCGTTTTGAAAAATTGAAAACGGATGAAGAAATGGCACTCCAATTAGACCAAGTCGAGGGGTTAAATATGACGCGGGCGGACATCAAAAAGGAAGCTCAACGTAAATTATCCGGACGTTATGGCGAATGGATGAAGACCATCTTGTGGTTGGTGGTGGGGATGATTGTTGTCACATTTCTTTTGGTAATGAGTTTTGGCAGAATGATGACGGCCATTGAAATGACAATTTTGGGGAACCTCTACTCTGACCGAGGTCCGACCGGATTTACGGTTTTCTTATGGTTTGTAGTGGTGATTATGCTCTTAATAGTGCTATTCTTAATTGCTTGTTTACGCAAACCCGTTTTACAGTGGTGCGCAATCGTTACTTTACGAGGTCAGCGTGCCGATGGGTTGAAAATTTTTAACTACTTAGTAAAAGCGCAAAAGAACCGGGTGTTAAAAGCAAATGTTTTAACCACCTTCTATCAATTCTGCTGGTCATTGTTATTCGTCATTCCGGGGGTTGTCAAAGGGGCCTCATACGCAATGACTAATGTCTTATTGGAAAAAAATCCTGAAATGACTGCTAGCGAAGCGATTAACATGAGTCGTAAAATCATGCATGGCTATAAATTAGAATTCTTAATCATGCAATATTCATTTTATTTCTGGCAATTATTGGTTGGTGTGACATACGGTCTCGCTAATTTCTATGTGCTCCCTTATCAAAATGTAACTGAAATTCAATTCTTAGAATCACTTTATCAACGTTATCAAGAAAATGAAACGAAATAGAAAAAAGACAAAGTCGTAAGACTTTGTCTTTTTTAATAGCCTAGTGAGGCGTGATGACTTGTAATTTGTGTTGCAATAACCGCATATTTAACGGTGATTTGGTACTAGGATCGCCATCAATGCGTGTTTGCACACTTTCTTGATTGTCAGTGGTAATTGTTATTTTATCAGCTTTAAAGTAGGTCATTCCAGGAATTTTCTTAAAGTTGCCTGTTAGAAAATAGGGGAGAAACATAGCAGAGCGCATTAATGACATTTTAGGAGCGACAAATACATGGAAATAGCCATCATCTGGTTGCGCTTCGGGATTGAATTTTGTAAAACCACCGACGGAATTGGTGAGTGTCACGAGCAAGAACTGTGTGTCTTTTTGCCAGTGACGATGAGGGGTTTCAATTGTTAAAGGGTAATGTTGATGCTTGGCTAATACACGAATACCTTCGTTTAAAAAAGCCAAGGGGCCCCATTTTTGTTTCTCGCTCTGGGTAACATTCAAAGCAGCGTCAGCTAAAATACCAAGCGTCATCGTACTGATTAGATAGTCATCATTGATTTGACCGACATCTAGTGGTTGGAGATGGCCTTGCTGTAGATTTTCAATCGCTTGGTCAATATCTAACGGAATTTGTAAAACGCGGGCCAAATTATTAACGGTACCAGCGGGAACAATTCCTAAATAAGGTGGCTGCTCTAAAGTAGCTAGGCCACTAACGACTTCGTTGATGGTGCCATCACCACCGACAGCGACTACGATATCGAACTGCGCTTGCGCCGCTTTTTTTGCTAAGCGTGTCGCATCTTTAGGGCCTTTAGTAGGCATCAATTCAACCGTCTGCTGGTTTTTAACGAGGGCTTGTTCAATTTTTTTACCAACTGACTCGCCATGATCTTGGCCAGAATGCGGATTATAAATAACGGCATAACGATCCATAAAAAGACCTCCTTTATTAACTAACCTAAGCATAGCAAAAATCTCATGAATAAACATTGAAAACGAATTGAGGTTGGTGCTGAGCCGATAATTGATTAGCATTTTTGCTAAGTGTTAAAATGAAACTAACGTTGAATTATGAAAGTAGGTCAGGCTATGCAACTAGGGTTAAAGGCGGGTGTGAATGACCGTCAAATTAAGGATCGTTTACAATATCATCCCAGCGTATTTGAATTTCATCTGACGGAAGAAGATGTCGCAAGTGCTGGTTTAAAAAGGCTGCGCGATAAGATTCAATTTATCCGTAACCAAGGGGTGCAGCACATTATCTTACACCATCCGATGAATTTTGAAGGCGGTCATCTTGAGTTATCGATGAGTGAGGCCAGTTCACCAGCGCGCTATCGCTTTTTGTGGCAGTCAACGTTGGACTTATTGCAACTCGCTCAAGCAGAAGATGTTCAATTATTAGTCCACGGTTCATATGATGAACCCGTTGAGCAATTGACAGTTGGTTATCGCAATCTCACTGAAGCGGCTGAGGTACTTTTTAAGCGGATGGACTATCTCAACAAGATTGGTCATGATCATCTATTCTTCGAAAATTCGATTTCACCGCTTTTTTATTACGGTAATCCTGATTTAGATCAAGCTATTTTAGCAAAAGGCTATCGATTAGCTTTTGATACGAGCCATTGTTTCATTAAGTACCATGGCGATAATGACGTGTTAGTTCAGAGCTTACAGACGCTAAAACCAGCGATTGCCCATTATCATCTTGTTGATTCATTAGGACTTAAACATGATGGCTTAGAACTCGGAACTGGCCGCATTGATTGGCGCCGGGTTGTGCCGGTTTTAAATCCAGCAGCAACCAATATCTATGAAGTTCAGTTGGCTGATCAAAATGATGCGCGGGAAATGGTTGCGAGTCACCAGTATTTAACCGCTTTGGCGGCTGACTTGCAACATTAGCCGAGCAGAATTTTATTTTGGGCCACGCGGAAACCAAATAGTGGGTAAGCTTGGTCATCCTGATTAACGTAAACGTAGTGTTGATAGTATTCACGGTGATTTAAGAGGAGGCTGAATTCCCATTGGTTGAGGGGATGTGGCTTCTTGGCGACCATCTGTAATAACAGACGCGGTTGTTCATTGTGGACATCTTGTTCAAAACCGGCAATCGGCCAATTTTGATCTGAGCCTTCGAAAAAAATGAGTGCATTACGTGGCGTATCGGCGAGTAACTGTAATAAATCAATGACGCGCATGATATCGACTCCTTTGTGGCATTTTAAGTAGTGTAGCGACAATCAGCCAACTAATCAATGAGAGTAAGACGACGATTGTTAAAATGACCATTAATGGTGTCAGAATAGTTAGTAGCCAACTGGTCCCACTGGTAGTTTGATTGAATAAACTAGCGATGAAAGTGCCCCCGATAATGACGATCAAGGTGGCAATAATTCCGGGAATCATCCCTCGATAATCGGCTTTCGATAAGTCGAAACCACCAATAGCAATCATGCCACAGAGAATCAGCCAAATGAGTAGTAAACTGGGTTTGGTCGTCGTCAGTAGCTGGCTGAATAATGGTTTGACTGCCTGCCATTGCCAAATTGGTTCTTCGGCAAATGTCAGCCAGGTTTGAAAAGTATTGCGGGCTAGTAACCAAGTGAGGCCTAAAATTGCCGCGGAGCAACCAAAAATAGGTGCTAAGCCAATCCAGAAGTTACCAATGGTGGGCCACAGCCGCCCAGAACGATAGCGGTGTTCGACGTGTCCAAGCGAGTGGTCATTAGAATCGTTCAAGTTGCGATTGAGCAGTTGCATGTCAGTAATTTGATGATTGAAGATGAAGCAAAATAATGCGTGGCTCAATTCGTGAATAATGGTGCCGAGGCCACCAATCACAATCTGTGAGCGGGGCCACCAGCGTGCTAAGCGTGTTTTCGTTGAGCGATTAATCACGGTTAACAAGGCGGCAAAGCCTAGTGGCATCAAAATTAACAGGGTACAGTTGCGCATAATGGCAAGCAGTAGTTGTTGCCAATCGATGGTTAGTGGATTTGAAAGTGACATACTAAACCTACCTTAATAACTTAATAAGGGTCATCGTACACCTAAGTCAAGGATGGTGACAAGCGAACAAGCTAAAATTTAAAGAACCCATAAAGGCAAAAAAACGCCCGGAACAAATTTGAATTTGTCCCGGGCGTTTTTTGGATTCGAACTTTTGTTAATCCTCAGGATATACCTGACTGATGCAGACGCTTATTTATCTGAAAAAATTGGTGTTTCAATTCGTTCAACGTACTTGGCTGCGACTGGTGTTTTGTAGAGTTGGATGTCGTCTTTTTCGAAGAGATTAGCGTCGGCGATTTTAATCATTGCTGCTTTAACCACTTCAGGGGTTAGGGATTCGTTGACTTGGCGTAGGCGTAATGTTTTGTTCTTATTAACACTGGTTTTAAATTCTAAATTAAGTTCTTTCATCTTGAATTCCTCCTAAAGAATTGGTATGTTTTTTACTTAGCGTTATAAACTGATTTGGTTGTCAGTTCGGCCATGATAAATTGATCGTCGTCATGCAGACTGGCAAGGGCTTCGCCAACTGCTTGAATTTCGTCGGCTTGTACGTTTTCTTTGACTGCGCTTAAACGCCGCATGAGATGATCGTCTTCATAGGCCTCGTTTTGTAATTCGAACGCAATTGTTGATGTTAACCATGTTGTTTGCATATTGAAAACCTCCAAGTTTTTATTGTAAGGCCACCGGTGAATCGCTTACGTTAATGAGTAAACCAAATCCACCTTAAAATGGTAAACATTTTTAGAATAATCCTAAAAATTAGTTAAAGAAAAGTAAATTTGGCATACAATTGCCAAATTTTTAGTTATAGTAATAATTAGACTTATAAGTGAAGAGGGATATTATGAAAGAAGTAGTCATTATGAGTGCCAAACGAACACCAATTGGGAAGTTTGGCGGGCAATTAGCTAGTTTAACCGCAGTCGATTTGGGGACAATCGCGGCTAAAGCAGCGATTCAAGCAGCTGGCATTGAAGCTGACCAAATTGATCAAGCTATTTTTGGCAATGTCTTACAAGCTGGTTCAGGACAAAATGTTGCTCGTCAAATCGCATTAAATAGCGGTTTAGCACAAACGAGCGTTGCGATGACTGTGAATGAAGTTTGTGGTTCTGGTTTGAAGGCCATCCGTCTTGCACAAAGTGCGATTGTGATGGGCGATGCCGATGTCGTTTTAGTTGGTGGGACTGAAAGCATGTCACAAGCACCTTATTTGAATAAAGGGATGCGTTTTGGCAGTAAGTTTGGTGATCAAACCGTTGTCGATAGTATTAGTAGTGAAGGTTTAAATGATGCCTTCACCGATAAACCAATGGGGATTACGGCTGAAAACGTAGCTGCCAAATACGGCATTACACGTTTGATGCAAGATACATTCGCTCTAGAATCACATCAAAAAGCGGCTAAGGCAACGCAAGCTGGCTGGTTTGATGCTGAAATTGTCCCCGTAACTGTGCAACAACGACGCGCAACCTTCGAAGTGAGCCAAGACGAAGGGATTCGCCCAGATACAACGCTTGAAGCAATGGGTAAATTACGACCAGCCTTCCAAGCAGACGGCACCGTTACAGCGGCCAATGCTTCAGGAATCAACGATGGTGCTTCGGCAATGATCGTGATGTCTAAAGAAAAAGCAGAAGCACTCGGTCTTGTTTACCAAGCAACACTAGTCGGTTATCAAGAAGTTGGCTTGGACCCTAATTACATGGGTTACACACCAGTACCTGCTATCCAACAATTGTTGGCTAAACAAGCTCAAACGGTTGCTGATATTGATTTATTTGAAATCAATGAAGCTTTTGCAGCCTCAAGTGTTGCCGTTCAAAACGGATTAGCGTTAGACACTGCCAAAGTGAACGTTGCCGGTGGTGCGGTTGCTTTAGGGCATCCAATTGGCGCTTCAGGCACACGAATTATGACCACGTTATTGCACCAATTAAAACGGACCAACCAAACAACTGGGGTCGCCTCGTTATGTATTGGTGGCGGCTTAGGGATTGCTTATGAAATCCAACTAAACGAGGCGTGGCTAAATGACTAGTCCAAAGTTTTATCAACTTTCAAAATCAGAACGGTTAGCCCGCTTGGTTGAGGCCAGCCAACTTTCAAAAAAGGATGCACAATTTTTGGCACAAAGCCAACCGTTAGCAGATGAATTAGCCGATAGTATGATTGAAAATTATATTGGACAATATCACTTGCCATTAGGCATTGTGCAAGATGTTATGGTAGCTGGTAAGGTTTATCAGGTACCAATGGCCATCGAAGAGCCATCAGTGATTGCCGCGGCTAATAATGCCGCGAAGATGATGCGCCTAAATGGCGGCGTTACAATTGAAAGTAGCCGACGGGTGATGTTTGGTGAAGTTGTTTTAACTGATTTACCTCAGCTAGCAGATGCTGTAAAATGGGTGGATAACCACTTTACTGTTTTGCAAGCGGTCGCCCAAAAAGCGCATCCGTCAATTGTTAAACGTGGTGGTGGTTTGCAGAAAATTGCAACGACGATCGTTGAAAATCGTTTTCTGAAATTGAATCTTGAAATTGATACTAAGGCTGCGATGGGCGCTAATATTGTAAATACCATTTGTGAGGCGATTGCCCATGCTGTTCAAGCGACTTTAGGTGGGACTATTTTGCTGAGCGTTTTGACGAACGCTGCCTTTGGGTCGGTTGTTAAAGCATCAGTGACGCTTAATCCGGCGACTTTAGCGACGGCGACCTTAACGGGTGAAGCAGTGGCGCAACGGCTGATTGACGCGACTCAGTTTGCTCAGTTTGACGTGGCTCGAGCTACGACGCACAATAAGGGTATTATGAACGGAATTGATGCTGTGATTATGGCAACCGGTAATGACTGGCGGGCGATTGAAGCTGGTGCACACAGTTATGCTGCGCGTACCGGCCATTATCAACCCTTAACGGCTTGGTCGTGGACCACTGATCATCAACTGTGCGGTCAAATTGCCGTCCCATTACCAGTCGGCATTGTCGGTGGTTCAATCGGGATTTTACCGACAGTTCAAGTTGCCCAACGCTTAATGGCCATCGAAACGGTTGAAGAATTAGCTGGCGTGATTGCAGCCATCGGGTTAGGTCAGAATTTAGCGGCCTTGAAAGCCCTCGTTTCAGACGGGATTCAAAAAGGTCATATGGCACTCCAAGCTAAATCACTCGCAATTGCAGTTGGCGCAACGGCCAGCGAATTAACGACTTTATTACCGCAATTATTAAAGGCACCACACTTAAATACTGAAACAGCGACGACTTTATTAAGTCAAATCCGTGCTGAAAACAGATAGATTGGAAGTTTATTATGCAAATTGGAATTGATAAATTGGGTCTTTTTACCCCAAATACTTATTTAGATCTTGTCATGTTAGCAAATGCGCGCGGTGTTGACCCTGATAAATTTACAATTGGGATTGGCCAAGATCAAATGGCGATTGCACCATTAAGTCAAGATAGTGTCACAATGGGCGCTAATGCTGCTTTAGATTTATTAGAAGGCGAATCACGCGACAATATTTCATTGTTAATTTTAGGGACTGAATCAGGCATTGATCAATCTAAAGCTGGGGCCATCTGTATTCAACGCTTATTAGGCCTCAGCAATGCGCGAACTTTTGAAATAAAGGAAGCTTGTTACGGGGCAACAGCTGGTTTAATGACAGCTTATGATTATGTTGCGGCTCATCCGGATCAAAAGGCATTGGTGATTGGTTCTGATATTGCGCGCTACGGTTTAGAAACACCGGGTGAAGTGACACAAGGTGCTGGCGCCGTTGTCATGTTGGTCAGTGCCCAACCACGCTTGATGGTTCTGGAACCAGAAACGAGTGTCCACAGTGCAGATATTCAAGATTTCTGGCGGCCAAACTATTCTAAAGAAGCCTTTGCACGAGGCAAATATTCCACAGAACAATACATCGAATTCTTCCAAAAAACATGGGCGGATTACCGTGCTAAAACGGGGCGGACCATTGCTGATTTCAAGGCTTTAGCTTTCCACTTACCGTACACTAAGATGGGGCTAAAAGCCTTGCGGACAATTCTAGATGAAGGTACTGAAGAACAACAAGCACAACTTTTAGAACGTTATGCTGAAAGTACCTTGTACAGTCGTCAAATTGGGAATATCTATACGGGTGCACTATATTTGGGCTTCCTTTCATTATTAGAACATTCAACTAATCTGGAAGCGGGCGATCGAATCGGCTTTTTCAGTTACGGGTCAGGGGCCGTTAGCGAATTTTTCACAGGGATTCTACAACCAGGTTTCGAAAAACAATTAGCAAAGCAAAAACATGCTGATCTATTGGCCAACCGTCGCCAACTCACGATGGTCGAATACGAAACCCAATTCCAAATGGAACTACCAGAAGACGGTAGTGAATACGAAATTGACCTCACAATGGATAACGCCCCAATTATCCTAAAAGGCGTGAAGGACCACGAAAGAATATATATGACAAGATAGAGTGGCTTAGCAACCGGGATGATTCTGAGGATTAGCCTAGTTAGGGAAATAATCGGTTTTATCGATTATTTAACTGACGTAGCTAAACGCAAGAATCAGGTTGATAAGGCACGTTTCAAAAAGACGCTTTCGATAAGTTAATCTTATCCGAATCGTCTTTTTATTTTAGCTTAAAACCTTGTTATATCAGCATTTTAAAACTTTTTAAAATTAATTCAAAAAATTGAGGTGTTTTAGTTGTAACCGGTTACATAAGGTGGTATATTAATGGTGAGGAAAGATAGCTTGGCAGAACAAAACCAAGTGAATCACATTTGTTAAGCGCCACCGTATTTGTCAGGTACTAAGTAACAAAAGGTACAAATTGTTAAAGTTTTAGAACCAAAATCACAACAACACATCGCAAGATAAGATTGGTAAAAGTACACTGAGTGATTGCTAGGAAGTGGGTCCAATGACAACTTAATTGCAAAATCAAAGCGTATAAGTGCGAGTATATCGGAGGCTGATGTCTGTTAAAGAATATCGTAGCAGTAACAAACGCAAAGTTAATCGTTATCGCTGAAGCTGCACGCAGAGTCAATCACCAAGAAACGACTAAACTAGATCGAGTAATACGATAAGCAGTAGGTTAGAACAAACGATTAATTACAATTGAATATAGTATTGAGGTGTAACATTATCCAGAGTAAACAACAGAATCAGCAAGCAGCAACCAAGCTATCTACCTCGACATAAAGGGGATTCAAAGCTATCAACTTTGAATCCTTTTTTGATTGTCATGATTTAGTATCTGAGGCTTGTGTTCGAATCTGGTCCAAATCGATTGACTTGTTGATAAGTTGGGCACAACTTTGGCAAATTATTTGGGCGTTCGTAATTTTTAAGGTTTCGCGAATATCCATATAACCGTTCATGAAACGACCAGGGGGTAATTGAATATTGGTCCAACAGTGTTCGTTGACAGTGATTGTTTGTTGACAAATATTACAGCGATATTCTTTTATCGATTGATCATACATATTAAATCAGCTCCTTTTGATTACTAGCATACGCCTTTATTTAAAAATAGAAACAAAAAAATAGCGGCATTAACGGCCGCTATTTCTTAGTATTTTTGAACGGTTTCGATTAAAGCATCGACTGAGTTGACGATCGTGCCATTTAATTTAATTAAGCCCACCGTATAAAGATTGAGGTAATGGAATTGGTTTTCAGCAATGGTTTGCAAAGCGGCTACCTTTTGTGAATTCGTGGCGCCTTGTTGCCGACTATCTGTGTAAAGGCCGACAATTGGGATGTTACGGGCGTATGCGACACCAATTTCACTGGCCACCCCAACGTCAATTGTAGGGCCGTCTAAGACCGCAATCACTAGGTCACTGGCAACCAGTTGTTCGGTATCAGCTTGGGCAATCATTTCGGAATTAGCGTAGGCTTCTTTATCATTGATCGCTGCGTTTTCTTGTGGCAAATAGATATCTAAGGTTGGCATTGCTTGGCGTAACGCAGCAACCACGCGCGTATTGTAATCAAAATCAGCTTGTGAGAAGAGTGCATTTGCAAAATAAATTTTCATAATGAGCCTCCAATGTGTTTTTACCATTGTATCAAATTGCAGACGATATGCGGTACAATTAATGGATAGTAGTTAACTGGAGGGAAAAGTATGCGTGAAATTCAAGAAGTACCTGGTAAAGTGACAATTAAGACAGCATTTCGGGATTACTTTAAAGGTTATTTTGACTTTATGGGCCGAAGTACGCGGGCAGGTTATTGGTGGGTAATGGGAATAATAATATTAATACTTTATATACCACTATTTATATTATTAGGACAGTTATTAATCACTAAAGGTCATGTAGCTGGTATTAATCCTTGGATTTATTTGGGCATCTTTGCAATTATCGCTGTAGGAATATTTATTCCAACACTTGCACTTAGTATTCGTCGTTATCGGGATGCTGGTTTAAACGGTCGGGGCGCCGTTACCTTATGGGTTTTAAATGGACTTGCATCCAGCTATAGTCAGCAATCTCGCGGTTGGGCCTTTATTTCGGCTGTCATCGGCTTAGCGTTATTAATTACGGCATTATTAAAAACAAATCAGTTAGAAACAGACAGTGATAATCCGCTTGTGACGTTCTTTTTGAGAGCTAAAGTGAAAGAAAACTAAAACAAGCCATCCTCATTTTAAAGGATGGCTTGTTTGTTTTTTGTTATTAGATTAGTGCTCGGCGGTAAACGACCTTTGAAAGCACTCAAATCATAACGTGCTATTCATAGCATACTCTTGTGGCTAGCGACATCAGTCAAACAACCGATTGCATCGGTTATTCGCCTGATTAGGCTAGTCCTCAGAGTATAACCGCTATGAATAGCACTCATTTTTTATAGATTTCTTTTTAATCTCATTGTGACGATTGCTTCTACTCTGGCCGTTTGTGGGAACATGTCTAACGGTTGGATTTTTTCAACTTGGTAGGTATGA
This sequence comes from Latilactobacillus sp., assembly GCF_033176295.1. Taxonomy (NCBI): domain Bacteria; kingdom Bacillati; phylum Bacillota; class Bacilli; order Lactobacillales; family Lactobacillaceae; genus Latilactobacillus; species Latilactobacillus sp. The sequence goes on along the minus strand of NZ_JAMQEX010000004.1, from coordinate 80,338 downwards.
ACCAATGTCTTAAGATCCCGCGCGAGCGTTGAAGGGTTACATGAAACGTAAACGAATTTAAGGGGCCGGCTGTCGAGAATTGCATCGATTAATTTTGGATCAAGACCAGTCCGTGGTGGATCAACAACAAGGGCTGTTGGGACAAAGCCGTTATCTAACCATTCTGGTAAGAGGTCTTCAGCTGCACCAACGGCATAATCCACATTGTCGATCCCGTTGATCTCTGCGTTATGTTTAGCGGCTTCGATTGAGTCGGCAATTGTATCCATACCACGCACTTCAGCGACTTGATTGGCAAGACTTAATCCGATAGTGCCGACACCACAGTAAGCATCGACTAAGCGATCTTCAGGGGTTAAATCGAGTGCTTCTTTAACCAAGTTATACATCTTAGCGGTTTGAACAGGATTGAGTTGGAAAAAGGCGCGGGCAGTTAATTCAAACTGAACGCCGTTGAGGTTTTCCATAATCGTTTCTTGACCGGCAAGGTGCATTGTTTGGTCACCCCATACCAAGACGTTTTTCCCTTTGTTGACGTTTTGCATAATTGAGACCACTTCGGGTAATTCAGCTTGAATGGCGGTGATTAGCGCATATTTCTTTGGTAGTTTGGGTGAATTGGTGATGAAGGTGAGTTGTGCTTCACCGGTTGAGAAAGATTCACGTACGACGATTGTTTTTAAGATACCGGCGTTCTTTTCTTCATCAAAGACGGGAATGCCGAGGTCTTCGACTAATTTTAAAACAGTGCGGATAATCCGCATCGTTAAATCAGTTTGGGTTGCGAATTCTGGAAGGTCAATCAAAGTATGACTGCTTGGGGCGTATAACCCAGCGCCTAAATGGTCACCTAATTGACGCACTTGGAATTGTGCTTTATTCCGGTAGTGCCATGGATTTTCCATGCCCACCGTTTCAGTGACTTGATAGCCATTGTAGCCGTGTGGTTTGAATTTTTCTAAGGCTTGGATCATCATATCCTTTTTAAAGGCGAGTTGGCCAGGATAACTGAGATGTTCCAATTCAATCCCACCAACTTGACCGTAAGTGGCATCTCTAGGTGTGACCCGTTGTGGTGATTCTTGACGAATCTTGTGGACCTTAGCTTCGATGAAGCGGGGGGCAACAGTTGTGACTTCGGCAATCACGACTTCTTCAGGAAGTGCACCGGGGATGAAAACAATTTTGCGTTTGTAATAACCAATCCCTTCACCGTTAATCCCGATTCGCTTGATGGTCAGTGGGAAACGTTGGCCGACTTCGACTTCATTAGTAGTTGTTTGTTCTGGCATTTAATTAACTCCTATATTGTTAAAATTGTAAATAGCACGAAATTTGCTGTACCCTATTATAACAGAACCGGGTTAGAAAAAACGGATATTCTAATCGGAAACTAACAGCGTTCGATTTTGTTGCGCGTTGTGATTTATGCTACTCTATAGAGTGTGATGGAAGTCGGTTATGTCCTGAGGATTAGCACAGCCGGGCGAAAAATTGCGTTAGCGATTATTTGACAGGCAGCGCTAACCGGAGGGATATGACTTGCAGAACACGTTTAAATAGAGTGTGATGGAAGTCGGTTATGTCCTGAGGATATAATTGATGAAATGCATTTAAATAAGAAGTATGTCAGTAGCCGGGGATTAGTACTAACTCCCCATGAAGGAGCGAATAACGATGAACTTTTGGGAACGAAATCAATTTTTAATTGCGATGGTGATAGTCCTTGCAATTGGGATCTATGCTTTTCAAGCGAAGAGCTTGCCATTAATCATTGGCACCCTGATTTTAGCGGTAGTCGTGATTGGCTTTAAGATTTATCTGAATGTCAAAGCGACACGTAACGGGAGAAAATAAGATGCCACAGATTACTAAAATTACCTCACAAAAACAAAAAGGACGCTATAACATTTTTATCGACGAGCAGTTTGCCTTTGGGGTGACTGAAAGTGTCTTAATCAAGTTTCGGCTTGCAAAAGGGCTCGAAATCGATAGTAGCTTACAACGCGACATTCAAAAAGAAGACGACAATGCCAAGGCCTATCAACTGGCCTTGAATTATTTAAGTCACCAATTACGAACGGAAAAAGAATTAACACAATACTTGCGTGATCATGAAATTACGCCAGAAGGCATTGAAACCAGTTTGACAAAATTACGCGAACTACATTATTTGGATGATCAGGATTACGCGGACAGTTATGTTAGAACGGTGATTAATACTTCAGATAAGGGGCCTAAAGTGGTTCGACAAAAATTGATTCAAAAAGGGGTTAGTGCTAATCATATCGATCAAGCGTTGACGCTATATACAGACGAAGAACAAGTGACAGTCGGCTTAGCAACTGCCCAAAAGCTAGCGAAGAAGTACCGCCACAGTTCGTTCTTCGAACAACAACAAAAGATTAAACAGGGCTTGATGCAAAAGGGCTTTGGTGGTGATAATTTAAGTCGGATTATTGACGAATTAGCGCTTGAAGAAGACAGTGATAGTGAAGCAGATGCATTGGCAGCCCTTGGCGAGAAAAAATGGCGCCGTTATCGCCTATTAGAACCGCGCGAGCGGCGGATGAAGATGCAACAAGCACTTTACCGGAAAGGATTTAATATTGATGCAATCAACCGTTTCATCGACGACCAAGAAGTATCAGATGACACCGAGTGAACGTGAGGCGTTTCAGACTGCTTTTATGGCATGGTACGACGAACATCGTCGCGATTTACCTTGGCGTCAAAATCAAGAACCTTACCGGGTCTGGTTGTCTGAAATTATGCTCCAACAAACGCAAGTCCAAACGGTGATTCCGTATTACGAACGCTTTTTAGCGACTTTTCCAACCGTTGAAGACCTATCAGCTGCCCCAGAAGAGTTGCTCTTGAAAACTTGGGAAGGGCTAGGCTATTATTCACGGGCGCGTAATTTACAAAAAGCGGCTAAGCAAGTAGTTGATGACTATCAGGGCAAATGGCCGCAAACATCAGCTGAATTGGAAAAACTAGCCGGCATCGGCCCGTATACAGCGGGCGCCATCGCCAGTATTTGTTTTGGTGAAGTGGTTCCCGCAATCGACGGGAATGCTTTTCGGGTCTTCAGTCGGTTATTAAAAATTGACGCTGATATTGTGAATCCGAAGAATCGCGGCATTTTTTATGATGCCATTTTGCCGTTAATTCCCAAAGATCGACCTGGCGATTTCAACCAGGCGGTTATGGATTTTGGTTCGCAAGTTTGTACAGCTAAAAATCCAACGGTTGGGGACACCGAATTAGCACCATTTTTCAGAAGTTATCAAGATGGCACGTTGTTGGATTATCCGGTTAAAACGAAGAAGGCTAAACCAAAACCGGTTGCGCTTTTTGCGGTTGTGATTGAATCTGAAGAGGGCTTTTTATTCCAAAAGCGACCTAGCACAGGTTTGCTGGCTAATTTAACGACCTATCCGTTGGTGATGGCAGAAGATTTACAGGATGATGAGTCTGAGTTATTAATGCCAGAAGAGCAAATGACTCGAATTGAAGCCTACTTCAAAGAGGCGTATGGTTTAACATTAGCGCATTTAAAACCGGTGCCTGTCAAACCGGTGACGCACGTTTTTACCCATTTGAAGTGGACGATTACGTTGTTATCGGCGACGATTGCAAAAGACAGCGACTTGGCCTTTTTCCCAGGTGAATGGTATTCAAAAGCAGCTCTAGCAGAAATTGCGATGCCAACGGTTCAAAAGAAAATGGCGCAACGATTTGACTCACTTTAGCGGTAGAAAGTTTTAGGTAATTTTGAGAGTCTTTGCTATAATGATAGGTGATTATGAATAATAACCTTGGAAAGCCAGGTAGGTCGATGAATGCACCTAAAGAAGGCGACTATATAGCGATTCAAAGTTATAAACACGATGGGAGTTTACACCGGACTTGGCGCGACACGATGGTTTTGAAAACCAGCGAGAACGCAGTCATTGGTTGTAACGATCATACCTTAGTTACAGAATCAGACGGCAGAAAGTGGGTCACGAGGGAGCCGGCACTTATTTATTTCCATAAGAAGTATTGGTTTAACGTTGTGGCCATGATTCGCGAAGGCGGCGTTTCATATTATTGTAATTTGGCATCGCCACACGTTATGGATCAAGAAGCGTTGAAGTATATCGACTACGATTTAGACGTAAAAGTCTTTCCAAACGGAGAGAAACGCTTGTTAGACGTCGATGAATATGAAGCGCATAGTGCGAAGTGGCACTATTCTGCCGAAACTGATCGGATATTGAAAGCCAATGTCAAAGTTTTGGTAGATTGGATCAACAATGGCAAAGGGCCATTTTCGAAGGAATATATTGATATCTGGTATAACCGATATCAAGAATTGGCTCACCACCGTTAGAACACTATTTAGTCTTAATAGCAAAAGAAGACCGCACAGATTGTGCGGCCTTCTTTTTTTGCTTTCTTTTAAGAATGATATTCATCAAAAGTGGTATTTGTTCTAAAAGGCACCGGATTGTTATTTTCAAGGAACCGGCTTTTGTAAAAGCGATACTGGGGTGTATAAGGATGGGTTGAACTTTTATCCCAGGGTTTTTCTGAGCCACAAAAATGAATGAGTCCCGGTTCTTTTTGCGCACTTAGAAATTGACGGTTAATCCGTTCGGTCGGTGCAACGATAAAGTCCATCAAAATGCTAGTTTGGACGTTCCATTTGGGGTGTAAGTGAATCCAGCGATCATGTAAAATGGCATTTAAGGCATCTTGGTCGTGAAATCGTAATTTTTGAGGGTATTCTTTAATGAAGGTCAAAATTTGTTCCGTTATTTTTTGTTGGCGCCAGATGGTTAGGTTCATCAATAAAACACCGGCATTGAAGTAGCGAATGCTCTTGTAGTCAATTGCCATTTGAGCCAATCGATTATGGAAGCCGGCATCTTCAACAGCGGCTACTGGTATGTTACCCAATTCAACGTCCCACAGACGCGCGAGATTTTCGAGGCATAGTGTATCACAATCTAAATAGAGCACGCGTTCGATCTCGGGTAGTAGATTAGGAATCAGTAATCGGTAATAAGCAGTTTTTAAAACTTGTTCATCTTGAATGACCGCCGTTAGCGGTGTTTCGTTAACTTCAATAAAGGTTAATTCGGCATTAAAACTTTCAGTGATTTGGCGCAAGGTTGCCTGATCGCGAGCAGTTAGCTGATCACTTAAAACAAAAAAGGCATAATGGCGATTATCATCGTTATTATTCAGAATTGAGGCATATAAAATCGCGAGGGGTTCCACAAAATTAGAATCAGCCGCAGAAACAATATTGATTTGATCACGTTTGTCAGCTGGTAGTTGTGATAAATAGACCTGATACTCGGACATATAAGGATGCTCTAAAAAGACTTCCCATGGTTTTTTCTCAGTGGTGAAGTGAATGATTTTAGGAGCCATAATTGCCTGTTTAAAGAGTTGACTGTACTCATTATTAATTGGCTCATAGGTTTTAAATAAAATGGCATTTTGAACGTTCCACTTGGGAGCCAATAACTTAGTCCGTCCCGCTAAAACGACATTCAGCGCATCTTGGATATCATTAACACGGCGCCCAGGGTAAGGCACCAGCATCGCAAGAATTTTTTGGCTGATATGGTGTGTTTCCCAAAGAATGGTATCGATTATCAAAACGCCGGCATTAAAATAGATATTATTGGCTTGCGATTTAGGAACACCAAGTCTTTTTAAGGTCAGTGCCTTACCAGGGTCAATGACCGCACCGATAATATTCCCCTCTAAATCACTGTCGTATAAAGGCGTTAAATCGGTTCGGATGAGTGTGTCGAGATCAAGATAGAGTACTCGCTCAATATGTCTAGCGAGGAGGATTTGTGGTGCCAGAATTCTATAATAGGCAGTTTGGTCAAAATGATTATTTCCTGGGAAATTTTTGATGCGACGGGGATTAATGGCAATAAATGAGACATTGTGAGGTAGCGTCATTAAGCGATTGACGGCGGACTTAGTTGCGTGGGAGAGGTCGCTACTCAAGACAAATAAATCAATAGCCGTTTCTAAAGTACAATGTTCTCGAATCGATTTAAGTGTCAGTAACATCTGATCGGCGTATTGCTCGTCAGCAGCTACCATAATAGCAATCGTTTTGATGGCACTCATCTCCTTCATAGCTATTTATGATTAAGTGTAACAAGTTGCCAAAAGGCTTGTAAAATTAACTGATTAGCGCACAAAAAAACCATCCTGAAGAAGGATGGTTGGGGAAATTATGTTCAAAACCAAAGCGCCTTGACTAGCACGCTAATCGTTTTCTACCGATGTGTCTTGTTGAATTGTTAGTGTCTTGAAACCGAGGGCTGTTGCGATGCTAATTGAAGCAAAAATTGCGATAACACACCAACCGAGTAAGCTACCAGAGATAATTTGGATGGGAAGAAAGTCTCTTAGTAGATACGTTGCTAGGCAAAAGAGTACGAAATCTAAAACGAAGTTGCCAATTTTATAAGCAGTTGAACGACTGATAATGAAGAAGTTCAAAATAGCATGCATAACAGGATTCTTAGTTTGTTCAGTCATAATTGTTAGTGGCCGTTCAAGCGGTACTTTTGTAAAGAGGATTAGGATTCCACCGACGAGACCGCCAAAAATTGTACGATCCCAAGTAGCGCTATGCACAACCAAACTGTCATAAGCGATGGCAGCAATTGTAACAACTAGTAAATAAGGGATAACGAAGAAAAATAGATTAACGAAAAATATTTTTTGTTTAGACATAATAAACCTCTCTTTGAAAACAGGGTCAGACTTTAATATTTATTATAGGTTAAAGATTGTAAGAATGCCAACGGTTTATATGATCTTAATCATTTCTTGATGTAAAATACCAGCGTCTAAGAAACGTTCCTTATCAGTTGCTTGATAGCCTAAGCGTTCATAAAATGGGACGGCTGTGACTTGAGCATTTAAAATAAGACCTTTATGACCGGCTTTTTTTGCGGATGCTTCAGCTGCTTTCATTAGCTCTAATCCAAGCCCTTGGTGCCGGTAAGCTTTCATTGTAGCGACCCGCTGCACGTGATAAAAGTCGCCCTCGGTCAATACGCGTAATGTGGCAACAGGTTGTTCATCTAAATAACCTGTGAAGTAGAGTGCTTGGTCTTCAAATTCATCGATTTCCATTTCAGCGGGGACCTTTTGTTCAGCGACAAAAACCGCTTGGCGAATAGCGAGACCATCTTGATAGTAAGGACTTGTTAAATCACGAGTTTGTTTAATTTGCATGAAAAAACCACCAATCGTTTGAATTTATGTAGCTTTACAATGAAATTTGGTACAATAAAAATAATCTTTGTGTTTATAATAGCACAATTAGGTGTTATTTTCGATGAAGTCAAGTGGAGGAATGTTTATGTTTGAGCGTTTGCGTCAATCAAAATTGTTGTTTTGGTCAACTGAATTATTAATCTTGGCCGTTTTAATTTTTGTTTGTACTAAAATTAGTTTCTTATTTGATCCAATAGGGACCTTTATTTCAACCTTGTTTGGGCCAATCATTGGGGCAGGGTTATTATTCTACCTATTTAATCCGTTGATTAATTTACTAGGTAAGCTAAAAATATCGCGAAAATGGGCAATTGCGATTATTTTCATCGTCTTTTTCGGTGGGATTATCTTCATTGTGGCTTTAGCGATTCCGCAATTAATCCATCAAGTGACACAAGTGGTAACGAATCTACCAGATTATGTGCATCGCTTGCAGGACATGATTGATAAGATCTCAACAAATCCGCATTTGAAGAATATCGATGTTAATAAATACGTTAACCAATTAGACTTAAAACCTTCTAAGATTGCTGAAAACATCATGAAGAGTTTCACCAGCGGTTTCGGCAGCATGATTGGGGCCGTGACGAGTGTGACGATTGGTGTCTTTACCGTACCAATCATGCTCTTTTATATGTTAAAAGACGGTCATCGACTCATTCCAAATATTCAAAAGATGTTACCAGATCGTTATAACGATCAAGTCGCTGATTTATTACGTAAAATGGGTGCAACCATTTCAGCTTATATCGGCGGACAAGCGCTAGAATGTTTATTCGTCGGTGTTTTCACCTTTATTGGTTACCTGATTATTGGGATGCCATATGCCTACTTATTGGGCTTTATCGCCGGTGTTTCCAACATTATTCCATATCTTGGTCCTTATATTGGGATTGCACCTGCTTTAATTATTAGTTTATCAATTTCAATTCCGAAAACAATCATGGTGATTGTCGTAGTAGTTATTGTGCAACAAATTGATGGGAACTTGATTTACCCTAATGTGATTGGCCGTTCCCTAGATATTCACCCATTAACGATTATCATTATCTTGTTAGTTGCCGGCAATATCTACGGTATTTTGGGGATGATTTTAGCAATTCCGTTTTATGCCGTTACCAAAACAGTTGTTGTTTATTTATACGATATTCAAGCCTTACGCACTAAAGTCGATAAGGCGACTAAATTATAATCGCACAAGACTGATTTGAAGGCGATTTTAACGACTCTTACTGGGTTGAATTTCCATTTTTGACTATGCTATACTGCATAGTAGGTCTTAATCGGCTCAATACGATAATTTATAAGATGAAAGGTAGTGGATGTGACGATGAATCCTGACCCTGGAAGTCCGGTGTGGGGACAGTTACTGTTGATTTTAATTTTAACCTTAGTGAATGCTTTTTTTGCCGCGGCAGAAATTGCGCTAGTATCACTAAGTCGCACGAAGATGGAGAACCAAGCAGAAAATGGCGATAAGAAGGCGCGCTTATTAGTGGAGGTTTTAAACCACTCCAATAATTTCTTAGCAACGATCCAAGTTGCCATTACGTTTGCTGGTTTCTTATCTTCAGCGAGTGCTGCCACAACCATTGCGGGTAGATTAGCACCCCTTTTAGGAAATGCGGCTTGGACGAAGGAAGCAGCCGTATTAATTGTGACGATTGTCTTATCCTATATCTCACTTGTTTTTGGGGAATTATATCCCAAACAAGTTGCCCTGCATCGCTCAGAAGCGATTGCCAAGGCGGCAGTTCAACCGATTCGCTTCATTGGCGTTTTATTGCGACCATTCGTTTGGTTGCTATCAGCGTCAACGACGGTTTTGATGAAGTTAACGCCAATTGATTTTTCTGAGACAGAACCCAAACTAACCCGTGAAGAGATGGTTCATATGATCGAATCAGGGAAAAGTGCAGGGGTTTTAGAATCTGACGAGTACGAAATGTTAGAAGGGATTATTACCCTTAATAAGAAGATGGCCAGAGAGGTCATGGTTCCCAGAACGGACGCCTTCATGGTGGATATCTGTGCGGACAATGACCAAAATATTGATGCTATTTTAGCACAACCATTTTCACGAATCCCGGTTTATCGGGATGATAAAGATCAAATTGTAGGGATTGTCCACATCAAGAACCTACTAAGAGAAGCACGTGAGAAGGGCTTCTCAGAAACACAATTGGAAACAGTCATGAAAGAGCCCTTATTTGTGCCTGAAACAATCGTGATTGATGACTTATTATTTGAAATGAAACGCACCCAACTCCAGATGGCCATCTTGTTAGATGAATATGGTGGCGTTGTTGGGCTAGTCACAATTGAAGATTTATTAGAAGAGATTGTTGGCGAGATTGAAGATGAATCCGATAAGGCGGATGTGTTGTATCAGAAGATTGACGAGACCCACTACAAGGTAATGGGCCGGATGCCAATTAATGAATTTAACGATGCCTTTCAGACCGATATTCAAATTGCTGATGTTGATACGATTGCTGGGTTTATGATTACTGAGATTGGTGCAATTCCTGTCAGTGGTCATCCAGAATCAATCGATTTACCGAACGGCATTGTTTTAACAACTGGTTCGGTAGTCGGTTCACGTTTATTAGATTTGAAACTAACATTACCAACGACGGTCGCTGCAAAAGATGATGCGTCTGAGGCTTAATGACTTTGGCACTAAAGAGAGGATTTAACAATGACACCAACTGAATTAAAAACGGCTGTTGAACGCCGGCGGACTTTTGCAATTATTTCCCATCCGGATGCTGGGAAAACAACAATTACTGAACAACTCTTATTATTCGGGGGCGTGATTCGTCAAGCCGGAACCGTTAAAGGGAAGAAGAGTGGCCAGTTTGCGAAATCTGACTGGATGGATATTGAAAAGCAACGTGGGATTTCCGTTACAAGTTCTGTGATGCAGTTCGATTACGCTGGCAAACGGATTAACATCTTAGATACGCCAGGGCATGAGGATTTCTCAGAAGATACTTACCGGACATTGATGGCGGTGGATGCCGCTGTCATGGTAATTGATTCTGCTAAAGGGATCGAACCCCAAACTAAGAAATTATTTAAAGTCTGCAAGATGCGTGGTATTCCAATTTTCACATTCATGAATAAATTGGATCGTGATGGTCGCGAACCGCTCGATTTAATCGCTGAATTGGAAGAATTATTGGATATCGAAGGTTGTGCTATGAACTGGCCAATCGGGATGGGTAAAGATTTACGGGGCCTATACGATATTGCTAACAAACGAATTGAAATGTATCGTCCAGAAGATGAAGCCAACCCTTACCTTGCTTTAGATGAAGAAGGCAAGATTGCTGGCGATAATCCTTTGAAGGAAGATTCTGTTTACACACAAGCACTAGATGACATCGAATTAATCGGTGAAGCGGGTAATGCTTACGATCCTGCTAAAATTGCTACTGGTGATCAAACACCAATCTTCTTTGGTTCAGCCTTAACAAACTTTGGCGTTAAGACTTTCTTAGAAGCCTTTGTTGATATGGCACCAGCACCAGAAGCTCATCAAACACAAGAAGAAACACAAGTTGAACCAACGAATGAAGATTTCTCAGGGTTCATCTTCAAGATTCAAGCTAACATGAATCCAGCCCATCGTGATCGAATCGCCTTTGTACGGGTTTGTTCAGGTGAATTCCAACGCGGGATTGACGTGACGTTGACGCGGACTGGTAAGAAGATGCGGTTGAATAACTCAACTGAATTTATGGCTGATGCTCGTGAACAAGTAACGAGTGCGGTTGCCGGTGATATTGTCGGGTTGTATGATACAGGGAACTTCCAAATCGGTGATACGATTCATACTGGTAAAGAAGCAATCTCGTTTGAAAAATTGCCACAATTTACACCAGAATTATTTATGCGCGTCACTGCTAAAAACGTAATGAAGCAAAAATCATTCCATAAAGGGATTCAACAATTGGTTCAAGAAGGGGCCATCCAATTGTACAAGACATACACAACAAGCGACTATATTCTAGGTGCTGTTGGTCAATTACAATTTGAAGTTTTCCAATATCGGATGCAACATGAATATAATTCTGAAGTGATTATGGAACCAATCGGCTCACGAACAGCTCGTTGGATTGATCCTGAAAAATTAGATCAAAGTATGTCATCATCACGGAACTTACTTGTAAAAGATATTCACGACCAACCACTCTTCTTATTTGAAAATAAATTTGCAGAACGCTGGTTCCAAGATAAGTACCCAGAAGTTAAATTAACAGCTAAATTATAAGAGCATGCATTCCTAGTGGCAAAGCACGTTTTTAAACAATCAAAAAGAGGTCTTCTGACAAAATTGATTTTGTCAGAAGACCTCTTTTTAGTCAAATGTTAGTAGTGATTCTAATAGCCACTGCCCACCTTCAAGTTCACACCACCGACTGAGATTGTCGAGCGCAATCACTTGCTTGACGTGCACGCGAGTCTTCAAAGCAAGGCGATAGGTAGCCGGTTTTTCGTAAGGCGCGGCCCATAATGTTGCCGTTGTGTTATTCAAAGTCGCATCTAAATTAAGCGGTGTGGTTTCAATAACCGTATATTGATTGGTAAACTTGGGGACTTGGTAATCGACCGTTGCCTTAGGGTTAGTTGCATGGAGTTCATAATGCTTGGGTGAAATCCAAAAACTACCGAGGTTGAACCATTGTTGACCAGAAGTAGCTGTTGCACAACTATAAATTTTCCAAATTGCATTCTTAGGTAAGCGGGTCGTGGTGAGTGCTTCTTCTGTCGGCCGTTTGTAAGTGTCAACCGATGCGGTTAATTCAATAAACGGTTGATCAGGGGCATCGCTGTATTTTAGATTAAGTGGATCATATTGGAACCGTACTAGCTGCGTTTCAGCACTAAAACGTCCTGTTTGATTACTAGAAGTGCGATAGATGAAGTTCACACCGCCTTCTAACGGGTTAGCTTGATAGTGTTCATTCAAAGCGCCAAGTAAAAATTGGGGTTTGATCAGCAAACCACCTTCTAAATCTTGATGAAGTACCATGACTGGTGCCGCTAATTGGGGTTTATAAAAAAGCCAAATGTTAGTGGGGTCTTCATGGAAATGTTGTTTTAAATTTGTAATTTCGGCTAAATAGTAGCCAGGAAATTTTAACCACGGTAAATCAAGCGTAGCGCCAACTACTCCAGAAAGTGTAATCGAAGGCCGCAGTGGAATTCGATTTTGGTTGAGGTAGTGGATCGTCACTGAACTTTTGCGTGGTTGGACAGGTGTTGTGACAAAATGTTCAGTTTGCTGCGCTTGGGGTTCTTTTTCAAATTCATCAGCTGTCTCGAAGAATTGATTTGTGTTTTCTGGTTCAGGAGTAGCTTGATTAAAGTGCGTCTCTGGTTGAATGGTTGGGCGCTTTGGCCGCCGTCTAAATAACGATTGAATCAGGTTAATAAAATTCATACGGACTCCTCGTGGAACGTTATTTACTTAATACTAGTCTATCATAAATTAGAAAAAGAGTGGTTTATAATCGTTACTAATTTGGCTAGAATTTTAAATAAAAAGCGTGCACCTTAGAGGGCATCATTATCCGCTTACTAATTTGGCTAGCAAAAAAAGGGATTAGGGCAAAAATTTTATTTGCCTTAATCCCTTTTAATCATCTTTTATGATAAATCGAGTACTTGTAATTGGGTTGGTTGATGCAAGATACGCCCAACAGCAAGGGGGACGATTGAGATGACGAGTTCGCCAGTTCTTGAAATAACGGCGCGTTCAAGATGGCCGCCAAAAACGCTTGTGTCTAAGCGGGCAAAACTGGCGTGCAAGTGAGTTGAAATCTTACCATCCGCATTTTCAACGTTACCACTCAGTGATAGGAGTTCAACCTGTTCTTGGCTGCGCGTTTCAACGTAGCTGTCGCTGTCTGGTGAGTAAATACTGACAGTAACATCATTGCAGGCACCAATTCCTGAGATGGCACCTAATTGGTCCGGTAAAGTAGCGGCTAAATATTTCAATTCGGTGATGAGTTCATCGCCAACTTCTAAACGACAAATAATTTGTTGCCCTTTTTGAACAGTTTGCATCGTAAAATCCTCCCTCAATAAGCTTAATGGGTATTATACGATATGCCATATCGAATTGCTATTATTTTGATTGCATACAAAAAGCCACTACCAAAGTTATCGGTAGTGGCCTGCTTTCAACCGTCTAAGAGGCGGTAGTAGAAGGGGTTGGAATGGTAATCTCAACTAATGAGCCATCGTTTAGGATTTCAACATCGTCGGTTGAATCAATATCTACTAATTCCTTGAGTACAAAATCAATTTCAGCTTGTTGAATATGTCGCTTGTCATTTTTTAGAAGAATTTCACGCGTTTTAGATGAGCGGGTGAAAAGGACTGTTGTTTTGCCAAGCGAATAGACGCTCACATAGTCGGCTTTAGTGGTTGCTAATTGTTGTGTTACTAAACGGTGATAAGAATTTGTAATATTAATGAGTCTCATACTAATCACTCCCTAATCATTTAAGTCCTACTAATAGTATAACTGAAAGCGATTTATATAACACGGATTTAATCTTAAAATATGATAATAAATCTTAATATTTGATATTATCCTTGCACAATTTGAATCTGATCATCATTTAACTGCGCTTTTAATTGCTTATGTTCTGGATGATCTAAATAATAATCAGCAACGCGGTCTTCAATTTGTTCTTGAATGACACGACGTAGTGGCCGAGCGCCCATTTCAGGGTTGTAGCCCAAATCGACTAATTTAGATTTAGCGTCATCCGTCACAGCAATGTGGAGGCCTTGATCGGCAATCATCGCGTTAGTTTGATCAAGCATTAAGCTGACAATCTTTAATAGATTATCTTTACTTAATGGTTGGAATTCAATAATATCGTCGAAACGATTTAAGAATTCTGGTTTAAAGTAGTTCGTTAACTGATCGAGAATTGAATGGGTTTGGCCAGCGACAGCTGCACCGAAACCAACGTTAGCCTCAGCATCAGTTTGTCCAGCGTTAGACGTCATGATAATGATTGTGTCTTTGAAGCTGACAGTCCGACCTTGTGAATCGGTTAGACGACCGTCATCTAGAATTTGTAAGAACATGTGCATAACGTCAGGGTGAGCCTTTTCGATTTCATCCAAAAGAATCAAACTATAAGGGTTCCGACGAACTTGTTCCGTTAATTGCCCGGCTTCTTCGTAACCAACGTAGCCAGGAGGTGAACCAATCAATTTTGACACACTGAATTTCTCCATGTATTCACTCATATCAAAGCGAATCATCGCATCGGTACTGCCAAAGAGTTCTTTGGCAATTTGTTTGGCTAATTCCGTTTTACCAACCCCGGTTGGGCCAACAAAGAGGAAGGAGCCAATTGGTCGGCCGGATTTATTAAAGCCAATTCGACTACGACGAATTGAACGAGCGACTTTATCAACTGCGGTATCTTGACCAATGACATGTGCTTCAAGATCTTGCGCTAAGTTTTTAAGTTGAGCTTGTTCTTGCGCCTTTAATTCGCCAACTGGAATATGGGTTTTTTCTTCGACAATTTTTTCCATATCCTTTTCGGTGATTGTTGGTTCTTGGGATTTTTCAACTGAATTATTAGCTTTCATTTCAGAGAGCTGTGTGACTTGATCACGATAGGTAGCTGCTTTTTCGTAATCTTCTTGTTTGAGGGCTTCTTGTTTTTGTGCTTCTGCAGATTTAATCTTGGCTTCTAATTCCTTAGGATCCATCAAGGTAATCGTCAAGTTTTTCTTAGAGCCTGCTTCATCCAAAAGGTCGATAGCCTTATCAGGCAAATAACGATCTTGGATATAACGACTAGAAAGGGCCGCTGCTGCTTTAAGCGCCTCGTCCGTATAGTGAACGTGGTGATAACTTTCGTATTTATCTTGAAGCCCTTTGAGAATTAGAACGGTTTCGTCAACAGATGGTTCGTTGACCGCGACCGGTTGAAGACGACGTGCAAGGGCTGCGTCTTTTTCAATCTGACGGAATTCATTATTAGTTGTGGCGCCAACGAGTTGTAATTCGCCACGCGCAAGAGCTGGCTTCAACACGTTACCAGCATCCATGCCGCCTTCAGCATTGCCGGCGCCAACGATTTCGTGAATTTCATCAATAAAGAGGATAATCTGCTTATTTTGTTTGAGCTCAGTGATCAACTGTTGCATCCGTTCTTCAAATTGACCGCGAATACCAGTCCCTTGTACTAATGAAACGACATCCAAGCGAATCACTTGGCGATCCTTTAATTTAGCAGGAACGTCGCCATCGGCAATTTTTTGCGCTAAACCTTCGACAACGGCTGTTTTACCAACGCCGGCTTCACCAATTAAGACTGGATTATTCTTGGTACGCCGATTGAGAATTTCGATGACGCGCGCGATTTCCTTATCGCGACCAATCACCGGATCAATTTGACCACCCTTAGCAAGGTTGGTGAGGTTCACACCAAATTGGCTGAGTAAGCTTTCGCCATTTTGACCGTTGTTACCGCCGCCATTACGGCCACCTTGTGTTTGGGGACCTTGGTTAGCAGCATTACGTTCAGCGTTTGGATTGTTGATTGCATTGAAGAGTTCATCAAGATTACTAAAACCAAAGGGATCATTATATTGACTACTCATTCCTTGTTGCTTTAGTGCTTGATAACAGTTTTGACAAAGGTTAATGGCTTGGTTTTGACCATTGACGCTAGTGTAGAGATGGATTGTTGCTGGATTTTTTTGGCAATTTTGACAAAGCATTTAATCTGTCACAACCTTTCGCCTATTAAATGTAACGTCAAAGTTTGTTTGACTATCTTTGACCTTGAATAAATTATAATCATCTCTAAAAAAAGTTGCAAGTAATCGAACTCGAAAATAAAACTTTATTTGTGGGTCAAAATTGCGTACAATTGGAGGCAGTGACGCTACTTGATAAATGAAAAGAGGGTCATTAAAAATAATTATCTAGACGTGATAAAGGAGTGATTCAGATGGCAAGAGATTTTTTAGCGGAGATGGATGCCTTGTTAAATCACGAAAAAGAAACCATTGTCGTTGAACATGATGAGTTTTTAGACTTTCAGAAAGTATGGGTCAATTATGATCACCGAAAAGAAATTGTAGGCGCTGCCCAACGAAATGGACAAGTGATTTATCGCTGCGCTGAAAGCGGTATAGTGTAGACTATCATTAATTTTGTTAGCGAAACTGTTGTAGTATTTTTCAAAAAATGGTAATCTTAATATTCGAAAGGGTAGACACTATTGATGACTACTTATTTCGGCCAAAACAAATCTATAAATAGATAAAAGGGGATCGATTAACATGGAAAAACGCGATTTTCACGTAGTAGCAGACACAGGTATCCACGCTCGTCCAGCTACATTATTGGTACAAACAGCAAGCAAATTTAACTCAGATGTCAACTTAGAATACAAAGGTAAATCTGTAAACTTGAAATCAATCATGGGCGTTATGTCACTTGGTGTTGGCCAAGGCGCAGACGTTACAATTTCTGCTGAAGGTGCTGATGAAGCAGACGCAATCAACGCAATCGAAGAAACAATGAAAAAGGAAGGTTTATCTGAATAATGACTAAACTAAGAGGGATTGCTGCCAGTGATGGTATCGCTACTGCGAAAGCCTACATGTTAGTGCAACCTGATTTGTCATTTTCGAAATCAACTATTTCAGATTCAGAAAAAGAGATTAATCGTTTGCATAAGGCCTTACAAGATTCTACGAGTGATCTAGAGACCATTCGGAAGATTGCTGCTGAATCATTAGGAGAAGAAGAAGCACAAGTTTTTGACGCTCACATGATGATTTTAGCAGACCCAGAATTTACCGGCGCTATCGAAGGTAAAATCAATGATGACAAGGTTAATGCTGAGCAAGCGTTGAAAGAGGTCGCGGATTTATTCGTGGCCACTTTTGAGTCTATGACTAATAACGCATACATGCAAGAACGTGCTGCTGACATCAAAGATGTTACGAAGCGAGTTCTCAGTCATTTATTAGGGGTAACACTCCCTAACCCAGCATTAATTGATGAAGAAGTAATTGTGATTGCTCATGACTTGACACCTAGTGACACAGCCCAATTAAACGGTAAATTCGTTAAGGCTTTTGTAACTGATGTTGGTGGTCGGACGTCACATTCTGCCATTATGGCACGTTCTTTAGAAATCCCTGCAATTGTTGGGACTGAAACAGTCACACAAGATGTTAAAGCTGGCGACTTATTAATTGTCGATGGTATTAACGGTGATGTTGTTTTAGATCCTACAGATGCTGATATTGCTGAATATGATGTGAAGGCCCAAGCCTTTGCTGATCAAAAAGCAGAATGGGAAAAACTAAAGAATGAAAAGTCTGTCACTAAAGACGGCAAAACATTTACGGTTGCTGCTAATATCGGAACACCTAAAGATTTAGCTGGTGTTCTTGAAAATGGCTCTGAAGCAATCGGTTTATATCGGACAGAATTCTTATATATGGATTCAGCTGAGTTACCTAGTGAAGATGACCAGTTCGAAGCTTATAAATCAGTTCTAGAAGGTATGGACGGCAAACCAGTTGTTGTGCGGACAATGGATATTGGTGGAGATAAGAAATTACCTTACTTACCATTACCAGAAGAAATGAATCCGTTCTTAGGCTACCGAGCAATTCGGATTAGTTTAGATCGTGATGATATTTTCAGAACACAATTGCGCGCCTTATTACGTGCTTCTAACTATGGTAAGTTACGGATCATGTTCCCAATGATCGCAACTGTTGCTGAATTCCGTCAAGCTAAAGGGATTCTCGAAGATGAAAAAGCAAAATTAATTGCTGCAGGTCAAACTGTATCTGACGATTTACAAGTTGGGATGATGGTTGAAATTCCAGCCAGCGCCGTATTGGCTAACCAATTTGCTAAAGAAGTCGATTTCTTCAGTATCGGGACGAACGACTTGATTCAATACACAATGGCTGCTGATCGGATGAACGAACGTGTTTCATACCTTTACCAACCTTATAATCCAGCAATCTTACGTCTTATTAAGAACGTCATTGACGCTTCTCATAAAGAAGGTAAGTGGACTGGTATGTGTGGGGAAGCTGCCGGAGATTCAATCATGGCACCACTCCTTGTCGGGATGGGCTTAGATGAATTCTCAATGAGTGCAACTTCTGTGTTACGAGTTCGTAGTTTGATGAAACGTTTAGATACAACTGAATTAACTGATTTAGTTGAAACAGCTGTTAACGTCAATACAAGCAACGAAGAAAATCAAAAATTAGTCGAAGATTTTATGAAAGATCGTTAGGCTTAAACTTTTTAAAGGGTGTTAAGACAAAAGTAATTTTGTCTTAACACCCTTTTTTGTACGCAAAAGTATTAATGATTGACAGAAGTGCTTCTTGATTGTAAACTGAATATATAATTACAAATGTAAACGAAAGAGTGTGAGCAAGATGGCAGAAAATACAAATGAAATTACGACTTCCGAATGGGAAGTGATGCGCATTGTCTGGTCACTTGGTCAAGTCAACAGTCGTGACTTGATTGATTTACTTCAACAAAAGCGCGATTGGCAAGATTCAACCATCAAAACATTGATTGGCCGCTTGGTTAAAAAAGGCTTCTTAAAAACAGAAAAGGAAGGGCGGCGGTTTAATTACACAGCAACCGTTCCTGAGATTGAAGCGATGGAAAATGCCACACAAAGTCTTTTTGAGCACTTGTGTGGCATGAAAAAAGGGCAGACATTAGCGGCTTTAATTGATCAAACGACTTTGAGTCAGACGGATATTTTGCAGTTACAACAATTACTGACAGCCAAAGCAGCTACTGCACCAGAAAAAGTGGCTTGCGACTGTTTGCCAAATAAATGTGACTGTGAAAAGGAGGAATAACGATGAAACACGATGATATGAAGATGCACGATATGCATGATATGGACCATGATCACGGCGATATGATGATGCATGGTGGACATATGATGCACATGGGTAATTTGAAACAGAAATTCTGGGTCTCATTAGTCGCAACAATTCCCATTATTATATTATCGCCTTTTATGGGAATTAAATTACCGTTTCAAACCACGTTCCCAGGATCGGATTGGTTAGTCCTCTTATTAGCAACCTTCCTATTCTTTTACGGCGGCGCGCCTTTCTTAAAAGGTGCAAAGAGCGAATTGGCCGAGAAGAACCCAGCGATGATGACGTTGATTGCGATGGGGATTACGGTATCGTACGGTTATAGTTTATATGCTTTTATTGCCAACCATTTCTTGGCAACACAAACGCACGTGATGGATTTTTTCTGGGAACTGGCAACGTTAATCGTTATCATGTTGTTAGGTCACTGGATTGAAATGAACGCCGTTATGAGCGCTGGGAGTGCGATGGAGAAGATGGCCGCCTTATTACCTGGCCAAGCACAAGTCCTCGATCAAGATGGTCAGCAACACGCTGTTGATTTGAAGGATTTACAAGAGGGCCAAACCGTGTTGGTGGCAGCAGGCGAAAAAGTCCCAGCGGATGGTCTTGTGGTGAATGGTCAAAGTCAGGTGAACGAATCATTGGTGACTGGTGAAGCCAAAGCAGTTGCTAAAAAGACTGGCGACCAAGTAATTGGTGGAACAGTCAATGGCGACGGGACATTAACCGTTAAAGTCACGGGGACTGGTGAGAGTGGTTATTTAGCGCAGGTGATGAAGTTAATCAAACAAGCACAACAAGAAAAGTCAAAGGTCGAAGGTTTGGCCGATAAGGTCGCTAAATACCTTTTCTACGCAGCGTTAGTGGCTGGTATTATTGCTTTTATCAGTTGGTTTTTCTTAGCTGATTTAAATACTGCGTTTGAACGAATGGTGACGGTCTTCATCATCGCTTGTCCACATGCACTTGGTTTAGCGATTCCACTAGTTGTTGCTCGAAGTACAGCGATTGCGGCAACTAACGGCTTATTAATTCGTAATCGCCAAGCAATTGAAGTGGCAGATCAAATTACGATGGTTTTAATGGATAAAACAGGGACATTGACGCAAGGGGCTTTTAAGGTCAATGCGGTTCAACCAACTGGCGAGATGTCAAAAACTCAATTGATGGCTTATATGGGTGCTTTGGAACGACACTCAAGTCATCCATTGGCAACTGGGATTTTAGCTTATAATGACGCTGAAAAAATTACGATGTCCCAAGCTGAAAATGTACAAACGATTCAAGGAATCGGGCTGACAGGCGCAATTGAAGGGCAAACTTATCAAATCGTTACGGCCGATTATCTACAAGAAAAGCAAATCGCATTTGATACGGCAGCCTTTGAAACTTTGGCGGCTAAAGGTAATTCCATTAGTTATCTAATTCAAGGTCAAACTGTCTTAGGATTGGTCGCGCAAGGGGATCAGTTGAAACCAGAAGCACTGACGTTCATCAAGGCATTGAAAAAGCGTCATATCCAACCGGTGATGTTGACTGGGGATAATCAACAGGTTGCCGAAAAGGTGGCGCAACAATTGGGTGGTATGACAGTTCAAGCCAATTTGAAGCCAGAAGATAAGGAAGCACTTGTACAAGATTACCAAGCAAAGGGTGAAGTGGTCTTGATGGTTGGCGATGGTGTCAACGATGCCCCTAGCTTGACGCGAGCTGATATTGGGATTGCGATTGGTGCGGGCACGGATGTCGCAATTGATTCCGCAGATGTGATTTTGGTTAAGAGTAATCCGAACGATATCATGCATTTCTTGAATTTAGCACATGCTACTAGTCGGAAGATGACGCAAAACCTTTGGTGGGGAGCTGGTTACAACATTTTAGCAATTCCATTGGCGGGTGGCTTATTTGCCGCTTGGGGCTTAATTTTAAGTCCAGCGATTGGTGCCATCTTGATGTCGCTTTCAACAATTGTCGTGGCAATTAATGCGATGACATTAAAATTAAAAAATTAAGCAAACTTGTCAATCCTTTTTTGAACCTCGTCAGGCTAATCCTGATAAGGGCGCGGGAAAGAAAAAATTGTGCACAATTGGCGTATACGACATACAGTTGGTATACGCCTTTTTTAATGTCTAATACACTATATATAGTTGCTTGGCATCTTGAATTCGTCTATGATGGGGATAGTGATTTTTTTAAGGAGACTGGTGCAATGTTGGAAATACGTGAAGAACAAGACCCAAAAATGGATTTAGAGATTAAAGTCGTCAAACGTGACGGACGTATTTTACCCTTTTCAGCGGATAAAATTGAACAAGCAGTCATTAAAGCTGCTAAAAACGTTAAGGATGAATTAGAACCACTTGATTATCAAATTTTAAATTCAGTGGCAACCGACGTCGTGAGCGAAGTCGGTGCGCGGTTTGATAAAGACGTTAAAATCTATGAAATTCAAAATATTGTTGAACACAAACTATTAGAACATCATCAATATGACATCGCCCAGGAATATATTAATTATCGGACACAACGGGATTTTGCCCGCAATAAAGCAACTGATATTAACTTTACGATTCAAAAATTATTGGCTAAGGATCAAACCGTAGTCAATGAAAATGCCAATAAGGATAGCCAAGTGTTTAACACACAACGGGACTTAACGGCCGGCACCGTCGCTAAGGCAATGGGCCTTAAGATGTTGCCACCTAAGGTTGCCAATGCGCATCTAAAAGGTGAAATTCACTGGCACGATTTGGATTACCAACCATACAGTCCAATGACGAACTGTTGTTTAATCGATTTTAAAGAAATGTTGAATCATGGCTTTAAGATTGGGAACGCCGAAGTTGAAGCACCACATTCAATTCAAACAGCTACGGCACAAATGTCACAAATCATTGCCAACGTTGCTTCTAGCCAATATGGTGGCTGTTCAGCTGATCGAGTTGATGAATTATTGGCACCTTTTGCACAGAAGAACTACGACAAGCATTTAACGGATGCTAAAAACTGGATTGATGGCGAAGCCAAACAAACAGCTTACGCACAAACTAAGACTGAAAAAGATATTTATGATGCGATGCAAGCATTGGAATATGAAATCAATACTTTATATTCATCACAAGGCCAAACACCATTCACGACACTTGGCTTTGGTTTAGGGACAAGTTGGATGGAACGTGCCATTCAAAAAGCAATCTTAGAAATTAGAATTGAAGGTTTAGGTAAGGAAAAGAGAACGGCTATTTTCCCTAAACTCGTTTTTGCTGTTAAACGTGGTTTAAACTTAGCCCCAACTGATCCAAACTATGATATTAAACAACTAGCTGTTGAATGTGCAACTAAGCGGATGTACCCTGACGTTTTAATGTATGACAAGTTAGTTGAATTAACAGGTTCATTTAAGGCGCCAATGGGTTGTCGGAGTTTCTTACAAGGCTGGAAAAACGAACAAGGACAAGAGGTCAACAGTGGCCGTATGAACTTGGGTGTTGTAACAGTTAACTTGCCACGGATTGCGCTTGAAGCTGCTGGCGACCAAGCTAAGTTCTGGGAAATTTTAGAACAACGCTTGAAGGTCTGCAAGGAAGCCCTCGTCTTCAAAGTGGAACGTGCTAAGGAAGCTAAACCTGAAAACGCCCCAATTCTTTATCGTTACGGTGCTTTTGGCAAACGCTTGAAGAAAACGGACAGTGTTGATGAAGTCTTCAAGAATTCACGCGCAACAGTTTCATTGGGCTATATTGGCCTCTATGAAGTCGGTGCAGCCTTCTTCGGCCCAGATTGGGAAAAGGATGCAACTGCTAAGCAATTCACGTTAGACGTGGTTAAGGACCTCTATAACCATTGTGTTGATTGGGAAAAAGAATATGGTTATCATTTCTCAGTTTATAGCACACCTGCTGAAAGTTTAACGAATACTTTCTGTCAAAAAGACACGCAAAAATTTGGGATTGTCGAAAACATTACGGACAAGGAATACTACACAAATAGTTTCCATTATGATGTTCGCAAGGCGCCAACCCCATTTGAAAAGTTAGACTTCGAAAAAGATTATCCTAAATATTGTGCCGGTGGCTTTATTCACTATTGTGAATATCCAAATCTACGTCAAAATCCTAAGGCACTAGAAGCTGTTTGGGATTACGCTTATGACCGTGTTGGCTATTTAGGCACCAATACGCCAATTGATCAATGTTTCAAGTGTGGCTTTAAGGGTGACTTTAAACCAACTGAACGGGGCTTCCAATGCCCACAATGTGGGAACACAGATCCAGCAACGTGTGACGTTGTTAAACGGACTTGTGGTTATTTAGGTAACCCACAACAACGGCCAATGGTTCACGGTCGTCATAAGGAAATTTCAAGTCGTGTCAAACACATGCACATCACGATTGGTAATGATAATAATAACGTTGCAAGACAATAAACGATTTTGAGTTGAGGAGTTTGTTCAATGGGAAATACGAAACGCGGGCCTAAGAACCCGGCACCACAAGAATGGTTGTCTGAAGAACTTAGTCAGGATTATATTGCGGATTACAAACCATTTAATTTTGTTGATGGTGAAGGTGTCCGTTGTAGTTTGTATGTTAGTGGCTGTTTATTTGCCTGCCCAGGTTGTTACAACCGAATTGCACAGAATTTTAAATATGGCCGGCCTTACACCAAAGAACTGGAGGACCAAATCATTGATGATCTTGGCCAACCGTATGTTCAAGGTTTGACGTTACTGGGGGGCGAACCTTTCTTAAATACCAAAACGTGCCTGTCATTGGTTGATCGCATCCATGAAACCTACGGACAGACTAAGGACGTTTGGTCGTGGACGGGTTATACTTGGGAAGAATTAATGCTCGAGTCACCCGATAAACTGGAATTGTTATCGCAAATCGATATTCTAGTGGACGGTCGCTTTATGCAAGATAAGATGGATTTAACCTTACAATTTAGAGGAAGCAGTAACCAACGTATTATCGATGTACCGAAATCATTGGTTGCTGGTAAGCCCGTTATTTGGGATAAATTAGTCCGTTAACGATGCATCACTAATAAAAAAATAACATTTTATTTTAAGAGAATGGTATATACCGTATAAATTAAAAAAGAAGCATCAACTCAGTATTTAAGTGAGTTGGTGCTTCTTTTGGTTATTAGTGAAAACCTTCCTAATTTAAGCTTTTTAGTATGGTTATTATTTGATAACGCTTACATAAGCCGTTATGATAATACTTGTAATAGCAATTATATAGGCTTTTAAATAACAGGACAGAGAGTGAGATTTATGGATTCAGTTATCAGTTTCATGGAGAAACGATTCTTACCAGTTGCTGCTAAAGTTGGGAACCAAAGACATCTAATTGCCATTCGGGATGCCTTTGTGACAACAATGCCGTTGATGATTTTAGGTGCTTTTGCGACCTTACTCAATAACTTACCAATTCCGGCATATACCAATTTTATGAATAGTGTTTTCTCAAAGACAGTTGGTACCGGCGCGGACAAAGCTTACATTTGGACTAAATTTGGGGGGAACGCTTGGAGTGGGACATTTGCTATTTTGTCTGTCTTCATCGTTTTCCTAGTCGCCTATAACTTAGGTAAGTCTTACGATGTTAATCCGCTAGCATCAGGCGTAACAGCATTAGGTTCTTTCTTTGCTGTTGGTGGCTTGGCTGGCATGGATTCAATGGGCTTATTCGTGGCCTTAATTGTCGCAATGATTTCAACTGAAATCCTCAGACGCTTATTAGGTAACAAACACTTAGTGATCAAGATGCCTGATGGGGTACCACCTGCAGTTGCTAAGTCATTTGCTGCTTTATTACCATCAATGATTACCATTTCTATTTTTGCATTATTCGCAACAATTTTATTAGGTTTTGGTATTGAAAATATCGTGACATCATTCTACAAAGCCGTTCAAGAACCATTCCAAGGGCTTGCAAACAGCTATCCTTCAGCTTTATTATTAGCATTCATTACACCATTCTTATGGTTCTTCGGGTTACATGGTGCCAACATGATCGAACCATTCATGCAAACAATCAATGCACCTGCTATTACAGCTAACATCACAGCGATTAAAGCTGGTAAAGTGGCCCCTTACATCGTTAACAAACCATTCTTTGATTCATTTGTTAACTTGGGTGGTACAGGTGCAACATTAGGTTTAATTTTCGCTATCTGGTTAGTTGGCCGTAAGAACAAACAATACATGATTGTTGGTAACTTAAGTGCCGCACCTGGCGTTTTCAATATCAACGAACCATTAACTTTCGGCTTACCAATTGTATTAAATCCAATTCTATTCATTCCATATATTGTGACACCAATGGTCTTAGTGACAATTGCTTACTTTGCAACGAGCACAGGGTTAGTGCCAGCAGCAACCATCATGCCACCTTGGGTAACACCACCAATTATCGGTGGGATTATGGCAAGTGTTAGTTGGCAAGGCGGGGGTTTAGCCGCAGTTAACTTACTCGTTTCAACGATTATCTACTTGCCATTTACCAAGATTGCCACATCAATGGCATTAAAAGAAGAAGCAGCCCGTGAACAACAAGAAGCTGCCTAATAAAAAAGGAAGACGCTTAGCGTATTCCTTTTTTTAGTTTGTAACTGATTTATTTTCCGTAATTTGACCGGCAGTAACATCCGTCAAATAGTTGATACTAGCGCTCATACCGACGATTGGAGCATCCGCTTTAGTGGTGATTGTTGAAGCAACCTCGCCAGGATATTTATCATCCATCTGCTTGAAAATCGTGATACTTTGTTGCGGTAACTCTTTTTCAGAGACTTGGTCGCTTGTTTTTTGGTAGTCGGTCGCAAGACCTTCGCCAATACGAACTAATTTTTGATTGTTAACAAAGAGGTAGAGGTACCCAATACTATCGCCACTGGCAACTGATTTACCAGTGAGTTGGTAGCCAGCTTTGGCTGCAGAACTTTGCTGATCGGTGAACATCGCGCTTTTTCTAAGGGTGGCGGCCGATTCGGAAGCCAGCGATTGAATTGCGGAGCGTTCATAACTGTCATAGCGTTGTTGATAGAGGTAGCCGTCTTTGACGAGTACTTTGCCGCTATCGTTAGCGCTGGCCGTTGTGCCGGCTGCAGTCCAAGTACCATTTAACTGCGTTAAGGGGACTTGCGTTGTTTTTTGTTGGGTTGCGGTACTATTGAAGACTTCACCACGTTCTAGGGTTTGGGTGTGATCAGTCGTAATGTATTCGATATTAATAGTGTATAGGTGGTCGTCTTTGGCAATGACCGCTTCAGGAAGAACCATCGTTTTAGTCTTTGTTTCTAGATAAATCAGATCATTTAAACTACCGATTTTGAAATTGGCACCTAATTTTTTGAGTGTCTGGTTAATTTGAGTGACCGACATAAAGTGAAGATCATCTTGACCTTCTTTAGTAACGCTTTGTCGTGTTTTCCGAGACCAGGTTTTAAACGATACTTGATTGTAGACCACTGTATTACCAGAAATTTGACCTTGGCCGGTTGTCCAGTTAATTTGGGCATCGCTTCTGGTGGTCGGCGAGATGGTTAATTGCTCAGACACACCTTTGGTTGTTTGTTGTGAACCAACCCTTTTGCCGAAGGTCCAAGTTTGAGTGGCACCTTGGATGATTTTTTCTGTGGTTGATTTGACGTTAGTGATGGTTGCTTCTTTCGTACTTTTGGTTGATTGGGTCGTTTTTTTAGCTTGAACACCACAGCCGGTAAGCAAGAGTAGTGAAGCGAGGGTTAAGATGATTGTTTTGCGCATGCGTTGGTTCCTTTCGCTGGTTAATGTGCTTATTATAACAGTTGCATGAGTCAGTGAATAAAAAAATCGGCTAGTACCACCTTCAAAAAGGGGAACTAGCCGATTATATTTATCTAAAATGATTTTCTTTGCCCATCAAACGTTCACCGTCTGGATCATTATAGTAACTTAAAAAGGGAAAGAGTAATTTGAAAGTCGCACCATTTCCGGGCGTTGAGCTGGCATAAAGTTCGTGGCCAAGCTTGTTACTTAGCGATTTAGCGAGATAGAGGCCTAGGCCAGTTGAGCGCTGATTGGATTGACGCCCATTTTGCCCAGTGAAGCCTTTATCGAAGACGCGCGGTAAATCTTCAGCGGGAATACCGATACCAGAATCGCTGACACTAAGCCAGACACCTTGTTCATCATGCGCCAAATCAATTGTAATTTGCCCGTTTTGAGGCGTGTATTTCAAAGCATTGGAGACGATTTGATTCAGGATGAAGACTAACCATTTTGCATCTGTCAGTACAGTTTGCTCCTCACCAGTTAATTTGAATTGAATCCGGTTTTGGATAAAATAGTTTCGATTTTGACGAATCGTTTGGTTGATGAGGGGTTTCAAAGCATATTCTTGGACCAAGTAGTCTTTAGAGAAACTATCAAGACGAGAATAATAGAGAACTTGTTCGACGTAGTGTTCGATTTGTACGAGCTCGTCGGTCAGTTGATTAAATTTCTCCTCTGGGATTTGATCTTCAATCCATTCAACCAACAATTGCGTTGCAGCAAGTGGCACTTTGCTTTCATGGACCCAGCCGTCAATGAAGTCTTTTTGATCTTGTTGAGCGTGCATCAAACGTTCGATGCTTTGTTGATGATAGTCTAATAGCGAATTAACGTATTTTTGAAAGTACTGTTTTTCAGCCGAAGTAGCGCCGGTTAGTGGCCAATTGAGGGCATCTTCTTTAGCATTGAGGCGAATCTGAATTGTTCGAAACCATTTACGATGGTAGAGGTAAAGGCCAATCAAGAAAGCACAAAAGAAAATCGTTAATAGGAAATCGAGGTACATCAAGGTTTCTTTGGCCAGGCGCATATGGGGATCTAGCCATAAGACGATGTCTAAGACAAACATGCCACCAAAGAAGAATACGATGTGAAATAGATGATCACGAATAAATTTTTTAAAGGTCATAATTACTCCTTATGGAATGATGTAGCCTTGGCCGATTTTAGTTTGAATATAGTCTTCTAGACCGGCTTGTTCGATTTTTTTACGCAGCCGATTGATATTGACGGTTAATGTATTGTCATCGACAAAACGTTCGTCGTCCCATAACGCCCGTAGGAGTTTTTCACGACTGACAATTTGCCCGTGTTGACGCATCAAAAATTGGAGTAACTTATATTCATTTTTAGAGAGGTCAACGACAGTATCACCAACTTGAGCCCCGCCACTTTGTAAGTTAATTAGAAGGCCGTTATGTTCGATGACGTCTGTATTTTGATCGACATAGTTATAGGTCCGGCGTAAAAGCGCATTGATTTTAGCGATTAAGACTTCCATTGAAAAGGGCTTGTTAACAAAATCATCGCCACCCATGTTCATTGACATCACCATATCCATATTAGTACTGCGGCTAGAGATGAAGATAATTGGCACTTTAGAAACTTCACGAATTTTACGACACCAATAGAAACCGTCATAGACGGGTAAATTGATATCTAGTAGGACTAAGTGGGGTTTATCCGTTAAAAAACGGTCAAAAATGGTATCGAAATCATCGGGGATAATGGCTTTTAACTGCCATTTCTCTAAGTTTTCAGCAATCAAGTTAGCAATTGTAGGATCATCTTCAACAATCATAATTTCAAACATAATAAGCGCTCCTCAGACATAATTAAGTTCATAGTACCGATTTTTAAGTTAAAAGACAACCAACTAAGGTCTGATTAAATGGGTTTTTTGGTAAAACTCTGCTAAAATGTAAAGCAAGTTAATTCGGGAGTGTGACAAAATGACAGTGGTAGCCGTTCAACAAGTTTCTAAAGTTTATGGCCATCGGTTTAATCTGGTGAATGCGTTAAATAATATTTCCTTTGAGATCGAAGAAGGCGAATTTGTCGGCATCATGGGACCTTCTGGTGCTGGTAAAACGACGCTTTTAAATATGATTGCGACGATTGATCGGCCAACACATGGGCAAGTAATGATCAAAAATCAAGTTGTGACGAAAATGCGTGAGGCTAAGTTAGCCAATTTTAGACGACATGATTTAGGCTTTATTTTTCAGGACTTTAATTTATTGGATTCGCTGACGGTTAGGGAAAATATTTTGTTACCGTTAGCGTTAGATAAGATGAGCGTCGCCTTAATCGAAAAGCGACTCGCCCAAGTGACACAAGTTCTCGGGATTGGGGGCCTATTAGACCGCTATCCAGATGAAATCTCAATCGGGCAACGGCAACGGGTCGCGTGTGGTCGGGCGATGATTACCAATCCTACTTTATTGTTGGCTGATGAACCAACAGGGAGCTTGGATTCAAAATCGGCAACCGAACTTTTACGGTATTTAACGGAAATTAATCATCAGGAGAAGACGACGATCCTATTAGTAACGCATGATGCGTTTACGGCAAGTTATTGCCGGCGGATTCTCTTCATCAAAGACGGTCAGCTCTTTTCTGAGATTGTCCGCAGTGGTGATCGACAACAATTCTTTAATCAAATCATTGATATGCAGGCGACAATTGGTGGGGGAGGTCGCTACAATGCTGTTACGACTCCTCGTTAGAAGTACCATTAATCGGGCCCGCGATTACGCTGCGTATTTGATGGCCTGTATTATGGCGATTGTTGTTTACTTTTGTTTTACAGCTATCAAAACTGATCCAGTGTTGTCTAAACTAAAATCGGCGGGTGAACGCTTAATTTTTGGTGGGACGATTCAAATTGCCAGCATCATTATCATTTTATTTGCGGCCTTTTTCCTAGCGTATGCCAATCTATTTTTTATGAAGAAACGGCGGCAAGAAATCGGAATGCTAAGTGTGATAGGTGTTACGCGTCTGCAGATTAGTGTGGTATTCTTCGCCGAAAGTTTAGTAATCGGAACGATTGCACTGTTGATTGGTCTGTTTTTCGGAATCTTTTTATCAAAGTTATTTGGGATGTTACTATTACGGATGATGGGCATCAGTGTCGCAATCCCGTTTTTAATCTCCTGGGGAGCTATTAAGCAGACGACGATTACTTTCGGTTTGCTGTTCTTATTAACTGGCCTATTAAATAGTAGTTTAATTTTTCGCTATCAACTGGTCGATTTATTACACCCTACCGAATTTAGCCGCAAAATACGGCGCCCTAATTGGTTAACAACCATCTGGGGAATAATTGGCATTGTTTTGATTATCAGTGGTTATTATTTAGCGGAACGTATTTTAGTGCTGATGCCCGAACTTGAACGGCGTTATGGCTATGGTATTGATGCGGGGTATTTGGGTGCCATTTTGTGGTTTGAAGTCATCGGGACACTTGCCTTTTTCCAAGCGTATACGCAGATTTGGCTCCGAATTGAACGCCATTGGAAACGACTCTATTATCGGGGCACACATTTATTGAGTGTGACGAATCTGAGCTATCGGTTTAAGAAAAATGCGAAAACATTGTGGATGATTACCATTCTAAGCGCTGTGACGATTACAGCGTTGGGGAGCGCAGCGATGATCTATACATTTAGCCAAAAGACATTGCGTGAAAATATTCCCGCAGATATTATTTATTCTAAATATCAAAAAAAAGGTGTCGAACAAATTTTACGGGCGCATCAGGTTACACCGAAAAAAATCACAGAGACTACCTATAAAATTGTCGATGCCCAATTTGAACTGGCAACGCCCTTGTTAAGTGATTCAATGACGCTTGCTGGTGCTACTGGCGTTTTACCATTATCGCGATATAATGCGTTGATGGCTCGACAATTTAAGCTTCCAGCAACGCCATTACGGCCTAATGAGGCGATTGCGATGATTGATTTACCGCTAACGATGATTAAGATGCCACATCATAAACGGTTAGCGCATGCCAATCAACAAGGAATTCCTCTGCAGATTAAGCAACCGGAGTTACCACAGCTCCGCATTATTCATCTTCGGCGGTTATTTCCAAATGGCGTATCGGTTAATTTTTACGGCTCACTGAATATGGTTGCTGTGCCAGATCAATATTACGATCAAATCAAGCCGGCTACTATTGACCATGTCTATGCGCTTGATCTAACGCCTAAGCAACGACGCGATAAAAAACTGATGAAGTCGTTTTTTAAGCTTTCACAAGATACGAAAAAACGGAGCTATCTAACAGCTGTTAGAAATGAGAATGGCTTTAAACGCTATCGAGTGACGACTAAAGAAGAACGAAGTGGTTTTGTCCGTGCTGATTTATTATTACGCAAGCCTAATCAGGACCGTGCGAATGCCAACTTTGGCTTTTATATGTACATCGCCTTATTTATCGCATTGACGTTTATGTTGGCGACTGGGAGTATCATTATGTTGAAACAATTATCGGAAGCCCAAGAGGAAATTTTACAGTATAAAACCTTAAAACGAATTGGCATGACTTATTCGGAAATCAAACGCACGATTTATTTCCAAATTCTGATTATCTTTTTATTGCCGATTATTCTGGGGACCTTGCACGCGATTTTTGCGATTCGATTATTGAGTTTGTTTTTGGATAATCCTGGGTTACAATTAGTCTATATTGTGTGCGGTATTTTCATTATGATTTATTTTGTGTTCTATCTGGTAACTGCCGAAATCTACAATCGCATCGTCAATATACCGTTAAATGACGATGCACTATATTAAGCTCGGAGGAAAATTTTTTGCAATTAAGAACTTATCGTGCAACTGCGCGGCAACTATTAAAAGGCCACTGGCAGATGATGGCAACCTTAGTGATTATCTGGCTATTAGTCGAAATGGGGACCGATACGCTGTTGCAAAGCTTATTCGAGACAAATTCATTTGGTTATCAAATGTTAAATACGTTTGCCAACTATTTATTTTATTTTGTCTTTTTAAACGCTGTTTTCTTAGCGGCGTATAAATTAACAATCAAAAAAGAAACGCGTCTCAGCGATACATTAGTATTGTTCCGACCACCGTTTTATACGCATCTGATTATCTTAAACTTCATTCAACAATTATTAAATTGGGCATTAACATTTATTGGTTTAGCACCATTTCACCAGTTAATCAGCTGGCAAAGGGTTTTCCGTTATACGTATAATGGCATCACATCAATGGCACCTTATATTATGCAGATTAGTCAGAATCCAAAACAATATACGACTGTTTTGGCATTCTTGTTGGTGATTCTAGCAATCACCTTCTTGCAACCATTAATTTTGATGTACTATCAAATCTTAGTGTTGATCAAATTTGATTTTCCACAGGTTTCAATGCGGATGCTACTATCCTTGTCAGTACTTATCTTAAAAGGGCACTGGTTGAAATTATTAGGATTAGGGTTATCATTCATTGGCTGGGAATTGTTAGTCTACTTGACGGCCGGCATCGGTTTCATCTGGTTCTATCCATATTTAATCGTCAGTGTGACGGCCTTTTACCAAGATATTAAGCAACAACGCATTCAAATTATTCAATAGTAAAGAAGGATTGGCTAACATGCCAATCCTTTTTTGATGCTTAAAAAACGCTAAATATTTAAAAACAAGGGTGCAATATAATTGGCTAGTGAGCTACTATAGAGGAAGATAGAAAGGTGGTTCATTAAAATGGAATTAACAGTTTTAGGTTATTATGGCGGTTATCCATACGCGGGGGTCGGCACAAGTAGTTATCTCTTAACGAGTGGCGATTATCATTTATTACTCGATTGCGGGAGCGGCGCACTCTTGGCACTCGAAAAAGAACTTGATCCACTCCAATTAGATGCCGTCTTGTTGACGCATTATCACCATGATCACATCGCAGATGTCGGCGTTTTACAATATTACTGGCAACTACAAGCAGGTCAAAAGAAAGAACCCATATTGCCAATTTATGGGCATTTACAAGATCCATTGCACTTTGGTAGCCTAACCCTACCAAATGTAACGCAAGGTTTTGGTTATCAAGAAGATACTACGTTGCAACTCGGACCATTGAAAGTCACGTTTAAGCGGACTGAGCATCCAGTACCAGCCTTTGCCGTTCGAATTGAAGAAGAAACAACCGGCAAGGTTTTAGTCTTTACAGCAGATACTGCCTACTTCCCAGGGTTAGCTGAGTTCTGTCAGGGTGCTGATTTATTGATGACTGACACTAACTTCTTGGCTGATCGTACAGGGAAGATGGCGCACATGACGACGACGCAATCAGCGAACCTTGCACAGATTAGCGGCGTTAAACAATTATTGCTAACGCATTTACCACAAGCTGTCACACCAGAGACTTTATTGGCACAAGCTAAAACAGTGATAACGACAATTCCAGTCACAATTGCCGAACAGGGTTTGACAATTAAAATAGACTAGGTTAGAATAGGTCTTGTTGTTAGCTTACAAAAAATAAGTTAAATATCATGAGAACGATACGCTGGTATAATTTTTTTTAAATGGTAAGGATAACCTTTTAAAAGGGACAATAAGTTCAAAGTGTGATATGAGTGGATTGAAACGCTTTTATTGAACATAACGAAACTATTAGTCTAATAGAAAAGATTAATATTTAATTAGAAATTAAGGAAATTAACTAGTTTTTGCTGGTTGTTTCGTGTATAATAAGTTCTTGTAAGAGAGAGAATGAGGCGGAGATGGGTTATTTCATAGCCGCTCTCATAAAAGGTAAAGGAGAGAGACATATGGTTACATTATATACTTCACCAAGTTGTACATCTTGTCGTAAAGCTCGTGCGTGGTTAAAGGAACATAACATTCCATTTAAAGAACGCAATATTTTTTCGGAGCCTCTCAATAAAAATGAAATTAAAACCATTTTGCGAATGACTGAGGACGGCACTGAAGAAATTATTTCAACACGTTCTAAGATTTTCCAACAACTAAATATTAAAATTGATGATTTATCTGTTAATGAATTATTAGATCTTGTTCAAGAAAATCCTGGTCTATTAAGACGACCAATTATCTTGGATGAAAAACGACTTCAAGTTGGTTACAACGAAGATGAAATTCGTCGTTTCTTACCACGCGAAGTGCGCGCACTAGAATTACAACAAGCACAATTAATGGCAGGATTCTAAAAAAAGTCGAGGTGGATACCTCGACTTTTTTAGTAGCAAACGAAATTATTATCTTTTTTTGAATGGAAATGGTTTGATACTTGAATGTTGTGTCCGATACTGGTATGGTAAAGCAAAGAGTAGGATACTGTGCAGGCTATTTAAATAGCCCAATAGAAAGGGGCGTTGTCCCATGAGAATGGAAAAAATCGATGAAAACACAATTCGTGTTTTATTGGAAAATGATGATCTAGAAGAACGTGGCATTACTGGTCTTGATTTATTGAGTAATCATAAAAAAATCGAGCGCTTCTTCTATTCAATTCTAGAAGAAGTTGATCAAGATCACGTTTTCGCTAATAATGATGCGGTCACTTTCCAAGTGTTACCTAATGAACAGGGGTTAGAGTTATTAATTAGTAAGAATTTATCTAATCTCGATTTGAACAAAGCACAATCAGAAATGGTTCAGGGAAAAGACGGTATTA
Organism: Latilactobacillus sp.; assembly: GCF_033176295.1. NCBI lineage: Bacteria > Bacillati > Bacillota > Bacilli > Lactobacillales > Lactobacillaceae > Latilactobacillus > Latilactobacillus sp. Next base: position 45,576 of record NZ_JAMQEX010000004.1, on the reverse strand, counting down.
CAGAGTATATTAAGGATCAACTATTGAAGCGGGATACGGCCTCTTCTGAGGATGACGAAGAAGACGACGAAATCGAATCTTATTTAAATCAAGCGGATAACCCAACTAAACAAGTTGTTTTAGGCTTTGATACATTTGAAGATTGGATTGCACTCGCCCAACAGTTGCACATTGAAAGTGGTGTTTCGAACCTTTTTGTTTACAAACATCAATATTACGCGCAATTAGTGTTCTTCTTAGAAAATACAACGGAAACGTTTGTCCAAGATGATTTAGCGGTCGCTAATGAATTTGGTCATAAGACAAATTACACCGCTGATTTCTTAAGTGAATATGGTCAGAGAGTAATGGAAAATAGTGCCTTGGAATTAACACGTTACTATTTTAAAGATTAATTAAAAAGCCAGTTGATGAATAATCAACTGGCTTTTTTGCGTATTTTTTCTTGGGGTGTTTTGATGAAAATGGCTTTGAATCTTGCTGGTCAGTTGGTGTCTGCTGGAGATGCCGTCTTACTTGGAAGTGGTCAGTATTTTTGCCCGCGGTGCCAAAAGCCTGTTCAGCTCAAGGGCGGTCAGCAGACTGTTCCTTATTTTGCGCATCAAACTAAAGTGGTGGGTGGTGGCGGTGAAAGTGACGCCCATCAAACTGGTAAGGTGGCGATTGCAGCACTTGCTAATGCGCTGGGGTGGCAGGCGGATTTTGAGTTGGTTGTTAATCCTGAGCAGAGGGCCGATGTCTATTTAACAAAGCTCAATTGTGAGTCACAAGTGATTGAGTATCAATGTAGTCCGTTGACGCCCACACGATTGTTAAAACGAACGCAGGGGTATCATGCAAGTGGTTTGGCGGTCACTTGGATAGTTGGTGATCGGTTCCGTTTTAAATCCCGTCATCTTAGTCGGCAACAATTGGCTTTTTTAAATTATTGCCCGGCATGGGGCTTTTATCTATTTTGTTACAGCACGCAATTGCACCGTTGGGTCTTGCAACATCACGTCGTTGCGCTTGAATTTCAAGGTTATCAGTGGCGGACACAATACTTTAAACCGCGTCAACTAGTCGCATTTTTAAGTAAAAATCGTTTGTTAAAACCAATCAATATTCAAAATATGCCGATTGATTGGCAACGAGCGCGGCTGATGCAACGACTAAAGCTATGTGATGAGCGTTTTGTCCGCTTGCAACAGATTTGTTACCAACAAGGAACGTTACTCCAAAAAGCCCCTGATTGGTGTTTTTATCAATCGGTAGTGCCACCACTTTATCAGCAGAATCAGTTTGAAAGTCGCTTAAAGTGGTGGCTGGCTGAGCAACCCGTAACCACATTTTCGCAGTTTTGTCCCACCTTAAATCAACCGTTAATTGGCCAACAAGCTTTTCGAGATTGGCCAACCTGCAGGCTACAACAGGCTTTGCGGGCTAAAAAATAAGCGTCCAAGACTGTTTAAAATCTTGAGCGCTTATTTAGTGCTGAATGACGGATTACGACAGTACGCGAAAGGCGATTTTAGTCACATTAGCTTTATGTTTTTGTAATTTTTGGTACGTGTCTTCAGGACTCACTCCCTGAGAACAAACCTCTTTCAAGAGGTCGTAAGAATCACAATTTTCAATTAATAAGCCGGCTTCAGAGTCATCTTTAGAATAGTCAAAGGCAACTGCGGAAGGTGTCATCTTAATGTTCATTTCACAGGCTAGTTGTTGATCGGAATCAAAAACCTGTTTAGTTAAATCGCTGTGCCAATCTTCGAGTAACATTTCAGTATCTAAGTGGGCCTTTTCAGCGATTTCTAAAACTAATTTAGTATCAAGGGTAGTATCAGGTTGTTGAAAAACTTGTTGGAGCTGCATTAAAAATGCTTGGCTCTTCTTACTTCCTTGGAAAGTCGCTGCTTTATAAGCTAAGACTGCTTCGTACATCGTACTGAAGACGTGGTTTCTTAAGTCTAAGTCACGTCGGTTTAAATTTTGAAATTGCATGTAACGTTCAACGTTTTGTAAGTTGAGGACGGGTATGAACTTGAAATGGATGTTCATATCAGCCTCGTCAATAATTTTTAAAAGTGCCTTTTCGGATTGCAAGCAACGTTGGCCGATCGGGTTAATATATAAAAACACTTCTAACAAAATGGTTCCCCCAAACTTAAGTCTCGTATTGAAAGCTCTTGTCTTACTTTAACAAATTTTTTTGGATTTGCAATTAGTTAGCTTTGATGATTTTTAGCACGTTGAATCTTGTTGAGTGGTGCAGTTTGTGTTAATTTGAAACGCGCAACGATGTCTTGAAAGAAAGGTTGGGCGAGTATCATGTCGTCAAATTCCAGTTCCAATTCATAGTCAGCCGTCTGATCCGGATAGGTTGTTTGATCTAATGTCAGGCGACAACTAGGCAGTGTTAAAACCCGACGCTTAGTGGTTGCTTGACCCCAGATGAAAAGGGGCGACCAATCAATCCCGATTGTTTCTAGATACTTGGCAATTTGCTGATTGGGCTGAATGGTTTGTTGCGCAATCAATTGCTGTGCGGTGGCTAATGGCATTGTATCTGTGATCTCCAATAGGGTACGAGTCGCACCAGCTTGGGGGACCTTCAGTGTCTGTTCTGCATGATCTTGGTAAAGACGAGTTCGTAACCCCATATGTCGGCGTTGTAACTCATTTTGTGGTAGTTCGTAGTAATAATTAGTCTGGGTAAAAGGTGTCGGCCATGGATAAGCGGCTTGCAGTTGTTTAAATTGTTGTTCAGTGAGACTGACTTTAAATTCACGTTCAATGGTCTGAGTCATTTAATAACCTGCCTTTTGAGAATAAGACTATCCTAGCATAAATTTGAAAACTTGTAATTGTATTTGATTTGGGAGGAATGCTATCTATTCTTTTCCAATATATGTTAGAATAATGCTGTATGTGACAGATTGAATGAGGGGTTATTATGGTCGAAAATTGGAAAAAATTCCTGATGCCTTATGAACAAGCCGTTAGTGAATTGAAAATAAAATTACGTGGTATGCGTAAACAATATCAACAAAATAATGAACATGCCCCAATCGAATTTGTAACGGGCCGGGTCAAACCGATTGATAGTATCAAGGAGAAAATGCAACGGCGGTATATCACAGAAGATTTATTGGAACAAGATATGCAAGATATTGCTGGATTACGGATTATGTGTCAGTTCGTCGAGGATATCCACGAAATTGTGGGTCTATTACACCAACGAACCGATATGAAGATTATCGAGGAACGCGACTACGTTTCAAACGTTAAACCTAGTGGTTATCGTTCATATCACATTGTGGTGGAATACCCCGTGCAATTGATTAGTGGTGAAAAATTGATTTTGGCAGAAATTCAGATTCGGACAATGTCGATGAATTTCTGGGCGACGATTGAACATTCACTCAATTATAAATACCAAGGGGAATTCCCTGAAACCTTGAAAGCACGTTTAAAACGGGCAGCCGAAGCGTCATTTATGTTAGATAAAGAAATGTCTGAAATTCGCGAAGAAATTCAAGAAGCACAACAACTCTTTTCATATGGCAAGTGGCAGAGTGCTTTAGAAAAGGCGACTGAAAATGATTCTGAAGGAGATGCCCCAGATTGAGAATAACGGTATATAGCAATGACGGCAGCTCTTCTCGACAAGTGGCTGATAAACTGACCAATAAGTTAATTAACAACGGTTTTACGATGGACGCGCAAACACCAGAAGTGGTGATTTCAGTGGGTGGTGATGGGACGTTATTGTCTGCTTTTCACCGCTATGCCGATGCGCTAGATCAAATCCGCTTTATCGGGGTCCATACAGGGCACCTGGGTTTTTATACGGATTGGCGGGATTTTGAAGTTGATGATTTAGTGGTCGCTTTACAAGAAGATTTGGGTCAGAGTATTAGTTATCCGTTACTCGAAGTTAAGATTACCTATGCTGATACCAATGAAGTCCAACACTTCTTGGCATTGAATGAAGTGACGTTGCGGCGTTACGCGGCAACCTTGCGGACTGATGTTTATATCAAAGAGAACTTTTTTGAAAGCTTCCGTGGCGATGGGCTATGTGTTTCGACACCAACCGGCTCAACGGCCTATGGGAAATCAATTGGTGGTGCAGTCTTACATCCACGCTTAGAAGCGATGCAATTGACCGAAATTGCGTCGATTAATAATCGGGTTTACCGGACACTGGCCGCACCAATTGTGTTGCCTTCTGATGAGTGGTTACTATTAAAACCCTCACGCACCAGCGATTACGTTGTGACGATTGATCAGTTTACGTTTAAGGATCGACCAATTGAATCAATGCAATTTAAAATTGCAAAAGAAAGAATACAATTTGCACGTTACCGACACACCCATTTCTGGGATCGCGTCGAAGATGCATTTATTGGGTCAAAACATGAAATTTGAGTGGCAATACACAGACAGCGAAGGCTGTATTTTACGCAATTTTTTAAGACGACATGAGATTTCTCGGAGTCAGCTATCGAAGATTAAATTCTCAGGTGGGCAGATTTTAGTGAACGGTCAGGAAGCCCATACCAATATTAGATTAGTTCAAAATGATGTGGTGACGGTTTATCTAGCGCCAGAAGTAGCGGTGGAACACGTGATTCCTGTGAAGGGTGATTTAAAAATTGCCTATGAGGATGATCATTTTCTGATTGTTGATAAACCAGCCTTTGTGGCTTCGCTGCCGGCACCCAACCATCCGAATAACACGATGGCTAACTTTGTGAAGCAGTATTTAATTGATGAACAAGCTGAAAGTCTTGCAGTTCATGTCGTCACGCGTTTGGACCGTGATACGAGCGGCTTGATGATGTTCACTAAGCATGGTTTTGCGCATAGTTTGTTGGATCGACAGTTACAGTCGAAAGAATTACAAAAAACGTATATCGCAATTGCTAGTGGTGATATGCGCGAGGATTTACCGCAACATGCGTGGATTGATCGTCCGATTAAACGCTCGGAAGAATTCTACATGCGACGGGTGGTCGGCGAAGGTGGTAAGCGGTCATTGACCGAATATTGGCAAGCCGCTCACGGTGATGGCGCCACACTCGTTAAATTGAAGTTACTAACAGGCCGGACACATCAGATTCGGGTCCATTTTGCATCGTTAGGGCATTCGCTAATTGGTGATAACCTCTACGGTGAATCTGATGATCTATTGCCGCGCCAAGCACTTCATTGCCGCCAATTGACGTTCTATCATCCATTTGAAGAACGAACAATTACGGTGAAAAGCCCGGTGCCAGCTGATTTTAGCGCCGTTTTAGCGCAACGCCAGTTTGATTTTGATGAAACAACACTCTAAAAATAAGCAAAAGGCCGTGATTTGGCGGTCTTTTTTTGTGTTTAATTTTAATAAAAAAACCTTAAACTTCTAATTTAAGTCGCATTCTAGATTTGAAATTAGTATACTAGAGAACGACTACGTTTCATGGAGGGATGGAGATTGTGTTAACTTTAAATGTGATTAAGGCAATTATTTTAGGGATTGTCGAAGGTTTTACGGAATGGTTACCGATTAGTTCAACGGGCCATTTAGTCTTAGTAGGTAGTGTTTTAAAAATGGGCGAATCAAAAGCCTTTATGGATATGTTTAATTACGTCATTCAATTCGGTGCGATTTTGGCCGTTGTCGTCTTATACTTCCATAAATTGAACCCATTTTCACCGCAGAAGAATCAATTAGAGCAAAAGCAAACATGGACTTTATGGTTTAAGGTTATTTTGGCGGTTATTCCGTCAGTGATTATTGGTTTCCCATTGAATGATTGGATGGACGAACATTTAATGCAAAACTGGGTTGTCGCAAGTATGTTAATTTTATATGGTATTTTATTTATCGTTATTGAAAATCGCAATAAACAACGCACACCCAAATTTGCAGATTTAAATACGTTGCCTTGGTTAACCGCCTTTTGGATTGGGTGTTTCCAAGCCTTATCAATTATTCCTGGGACATCACGTTCAGGCGCAACGATTTTAGGGGCGATTTTAATTGGGACATCACGTTTTGTTGGGGCTGAATTCTCATTCTTCATGGCAATTCCAACGATGATTGGGGTCAGCATCTTGAAGATTGGGAAGTTCTTCTACCAAGGCAATACCTTTACTGGTGATCAATCAATTATTTTATTGGTCGGGATGGTCGTCTCACTCATCATTTCAATCATTTCAATCAAGTTCTTGATGGGTTACATCAAGAAAAACGATTTCAAGGTTTTCGGTTGGTACCGGATTATCCTAGGGGTATTGGTATTAGGCGCAATGTTCTTATAAGAGTGCGTTTGAAACGGGTATATTCAGAGCATTAACCTGATTTGACGAATTAGCGATGGAATCGCTAGTTTGGCAAATAGCGTTAAGCGCAGGAATATGTTTCAAAAAGCACGTTTAAAAAAGAGTGCGTTAATTGGCGGTTAACTTTTGAGCACTAGTCAATCTGGCGAATTACCGACAGCGTCGGTGATTTGACGGATAGAACTAGGCACAGAAAGTTGCTAATTAAAAGCAGGTTTGGATATGAGTGCTTTTGGGTGCGCTTAGCAACTGAGCATTAATTAAAAATTTCTATTAATCCAGATTTTAGGATTAATAGAAATTTTAGATTGAGCGGAAGTTGTTGCAACCCAAAAAGCACGTTTAAAATAAAAATTGGAGGTTTTCCCATGTTAATCAAAGAAGTTTGTGTCGAAAATTTCACCGAAATTCCGGCTGCCATTCGTAATGGTGCCAAACGAATTGAATTAAACGACAACTTAGCGGTTGGCGGCACCACTGTTAGTCGTGGTGTTATGGCTGAATCAGTACGTTATGCACATGAACATGATGTGCCAGTGATGGTCATGATTCGCCCCCGTGGTGGTAACTTTGTCTATAACGATCAAGAATTAAAAATTATGGAAGCTGATATTTTTTCAGCACAAGAATTAGGCGCTGACGGGATTGTTGTGGGTTGCTTAACACCTGACAATAAGATTGATGATGAAGCAATGGAAATGCTAATTGGCGCTGCCAATGGGATGCAAGTTGTTTTCCACATGGCTTTTGACGAATTAGCAGTAGCTGACCAAGCCGAAGCAATCGACTGGTTGGTTGAACATGATGTTAAACGGATTTTAACGCATGGTGGCCCATTAACGGCACCGTTAAATGAAGAACGTCTTCAAGAACTAGTGCGTTTAGCTGACGGTCGCTTAGGCATTTTACCAGGCGGTGGCATTACAGCGGAAAACGTTGCTGGTATTACTGAACGATTAAACGTGACAGAAGCACACGGCACTAAAATCGTTGGTTAATCCAAAAATTGAGCAATCAAAAAAGGTTTCCGGATAAAAATAACTTTTATCCGGAAACCTTTTTATTTTTTGATCACGGTCAGTAGTTGACCGACATCTTGGTTGACGCCTTGAAAGTGGCGAACTGCATAACGCTCAGGATTGAGGCGGGTTAAATCTGCAACTAAGTAGTGGATTTCTTCTTCCGATTTAAAAAAGTGATTATCAATGATAAAAAGTAATAAACCGCCCCGATTGAGACGGGATAAGACTTGATGGTAAGCCGAGATGGTCGTGTTAGGGAGCGTGACATCTTGAGAAGTCTCTGGTGAAAGTGAGCCAAGACTGAAGATCGCCGCCTGCACCTTTAAATCGGCGGGAAGAGCAGTGATGATTCGCTCGTGGCCTTGATTGATGAGGGATACCTGCTGGTTAAGATTGGCCGTTGTTAACCGTTTTTGACAAGTTGCCAACGCTTCTTTTTGAATATCGAAGCCATAAACATGGCCGTAATCGGCAACTTTTTCCGCTAGAAATAAAGTATCGTCGCCATGGCCAACAGTGGCGTCGATGACAACATCGCCTGGGCGAATGGCCTGGTCTAATAGGAAGTGGGCAAAAGAACTTGGCTGATCAAGTAGCATGATAAAAATCCCCTTTAATTACGATTTTTGCTGCAATAGGTGGTAGCTATCAAAATAATACCACGAAAGGCCTAATCCGGTTAAGGCTAACATGAAACCGGCTAAAACATCTGTGGGGTAGTGAACCTGCACGTAAATCCGGCTAATCCCAATGAGGAGCGTCAGTATTAAGCACAAACCAATTACTAGGTGCCGCCAATAGTGACTTTTAATCAGGTAAATGGCAATAATGCTTAATGAACCAAAAAATAATAGGGCACCAGAAGAATGACCACTAGGAAAACTAAAGCCGCTAGCGACTACCAAATGATGCGCGCTAGGTCGGGGTCGAGCAACCCATTCTTTAATAATGTGGTTTAAACTACTGAAAACCGCCATATTGACTAATAAGAAGAGCGCAGCATTATTCTGGCGGATGAAGAGTAAGGTGAGCGTTGCTACGACTGTTAATCCCAGCATACTATAAGGATTACCTATGCTTGTGATAGCGATTGCTATAGTGGTTGTTAAAGGTGAAGCAACGCTACGAACGATATGAATGATGTGACTATCGAAAGTATTAATCCAAGTTGCTTGGTTTAAAAGACTGACTAAAATAATCATAAATAGTGAAAAGCCCACTATCATTGATGTGAGTTGTTGCTTTTGACGAGACATAGTGAACCCCTTTCAAATTCTATAATAACAATGTTAACGGTCTGTCGCCTTGAACTAATTTTAAATCGATTATTAACCGCTTATAACATATACGTTGTTTTATAGGATTATTAATATTATAATATATTTTAGATAAACTTAATAAAGATAGCTATTACTTTAAAGAAAATTTATATGGAGGTTTTTATGTTGAAAGAGACTAGAAAACAAAGAATCGCGACACAAAAAATAATTTTAAACCGTCAAAAAAAGGAACTACGGAATAAGAAAGTGCGGCATATGACGACTTTTGCAGGAGCTAGTTTCTTGATGGGGTCTGCGGTTGCACCTAGTCTCACGAGCGGTAAAGTTAAGGCAGCTGTTGAAACAGTGAGCGCCAACGAAACCAACCTCAATACAGCGACATCAAGTACAAGTAGTGTTGCTAATAGTACGACCTCAACAAGTAGTACTGACCAAGCAACAAGCAGCAGTCAAAGTCAATCAAGCCAAACAACAAGTAGTAGCCAAAGCCAATCACAACCAGTTGTGAAGCCTCAAGTGACTGAAAATGATGCGAATAAGGCAGCTACAGCTCAACCCAAACCAACACAAGCACAACCAGTTGTTGGCACACAAAATACGGGTGCTAATATCGCAACAGCTCAAGCGATTATGGCCTATTCATCAACCAGTGCATCAACTTTCATCAATTCAATTGCTAGCTCAGCACGTCAATTAGCAAGTGAAAATGATTTGTATGCTTCAGTAATGATTGCCCAAGCTTCTCTTGAATCAGGTTTTGGGAATAGCGCTTTAGGCAAAGCCCCTAACTACAACTTATTCGGTGTTAAAGGGAGTTACAACGGTAGCTCTGTCTACATGTTAACAAACGAAGATGATGGTCATGGTAATCTTTATCAAATCAACGCTGCTTTCCGTAAATATCCTTCATATTACCAATCACTACAAGATTACGTGCATGTTTTGAAGAATACTTCTTTTGGGTCAACACCTTATTACCAAGGGGCCTTCAAGAGCCACACGACAAGCTATCAAAATGCGACACAATATCTTCAAGGTCGCTATGCCACAGCTACGAACTATGCGGCTAGTTTAAATCGCCTTATCCAACAATATAACTTAACGCAATATGATACACCTGCTACAAGTGGTAACAATGGTGGTACGGGCACAACACCAACGAACCCAACAACACCAACGAATGGTGAAAAGTATACGGTTAAAGCTGGCGATTCAGTTTACGGCATCGCTAAACGTTATGGGATTTCAATGAGTACTTTAATTAGCTGGAATAACATTAAAAATAACATGATTCATCCTGGTGATGTCTTAATCGTTTCGGCTAACAAACCAACAACACCAACGAATCCGACGACACCAACGAACCCAACCAATTCAACTAAACCAACAAATGGTGAAAAATACACAGTTAAAGCCGGCGATTCAGTTTACGGCATTGCTAAGCGTTACGGTATTTCAATGAATACGTTAATTAGCTGGAATAACATTAAAAATAACATGATCCACCCGGGCGATGTTTTGATTGTTTCTGCTAAACAAACAACAAACCCAACAACACCAACGAATCCAACTAAACCGACAAATCCAACGAACCCAACAACACCGGCGAATAACCAAACTTACACGGTTAAGTCTGGCGATTCAGTTTGGGCAATCTCAAACCGCTATGGTGTTTCAATGGCGAACTTAGTGAAGTGGAATAATATCCGTAATAACTTCATCTATCCTGGTCAAAAATTAATTGTTGGTCAAAAATCAACGGGACAAACAACACCGCCAACAAATAACAACAACAATAGCAGTAGTAATAATAACAATGGCTCAACAACGACAACCGCTAAAACCTACAAGGTCAAAGCTGGTGATTCAGTATGGCGGATTTCACAACAATCAGGAATCTCAATGGCTGAATTGGTTCGTTTAAATAACATTAAAAATAATTTTATTTATCCAGGTCAAGTGTTAAAAGTCAGTGCTGGTAAAACAACAACTAACAATAACAACCAAACAACGCCTAATAAAACAAAGTCTTATACCGTTAAATCAGGTGATAGCCTATGGTCAATCGCTCAAAAAAATGGTACGACAATTAGCCAATTGAAGACTGCCAATAATTTACGCTCAGATTTAATCTTAGTTGGCCAAGTCTTGAAATTGAAGTAAGAGTTTGGTATGCTAAGAACAATTATTTAACGTTGAGAGGGATTAGTAGTTAAGTGAAACGTCCAGAGAGCGTGTGGTTAGTGCGAACACGTCGTTGAACTTAGCGAACTCACCTTTGAGTTTTCTATTGAAATCAAGTAGATAGAAACGTCAGCCACGTTACGGCCAGAGAGTTGCTCAGTTTGAACTGGGCAGAACTTAGGTGGCATCGCGGTCAATTCGTCCTATGGTATTTATACCATAGGACTTTTTTTGACGTTAAGTGGATTAAAAAAGAGTGCGTCAAAAGTGTCTATACTTTTGAAAGTACGCTAAAAATAAGGAGTGTTTGATATGACTTACGATCATCGCGCAGTTGAACAAAAGTGGCAAGCCTACTGGCAATCACATAAATCTTTTAAAACAACAGAAGATAAAGATAAGAAAAATTTCTACGCATTAGATATGTTCCCATATCCATCAGGACAAGGGTTGCACGTTGGCCATCCTGAAGGCTATACGGCAACTGATATCTTGGCCCGGATGAAACGGATGCAAGGCTTCAACGTGTTGCACCCAATGGGTTGGGATGCATTCGGCTTACCTGCTGAACAATATGCGTTAGATACGGGGAATAACCCTGCTGATTTCACGCAAAAAAATATCAACACTTTCAAACGTCAAATCAATTCATTAGGCTTCTCATACGATTGGGATCGCGAAGTGAATACAACGGATCCTGATTTCTACAAATGGACCCAATGGATTTTTGAAAAAATGTACGAAAAAGGCTTGGCTTATGAAGCCGAAGTTGCTGTTAACTGGAGCCCAGATTTAGGGACAGTTGTGGCCAACGAAGAAGTGATCGACGGTAAAACTGAACGTGGTGGTTATCCTGTTTACCGGAAACCAATGCGTCAATGGATGTTGAAGATTACGGCTTATGCTGATCGTTTAATTGACGACTTAGACCTTGTTGATTGGCCTGAAAGTGTCAAGGATATGCAACGTAACTGGATTGGCCGCTCAAAAGGCGCTGAAGTTTCATTTGCTGTTGAAAACCATGACGCTAATATTGACGTCTTCACAACACGTGCCGACACAATGTTTGGTGTGAGTTACATCGTGATGGCGCCAGAACACAAATTAGTAGCTGACATCACAACGCCTGAACAAAAAGCTGCCGTTGATGCATACTTAAAAGAAATCGAACACAAGAGTGATCTTGAACGGACTGATTTGGCTAAGGACAAAACAGGTGCCTTTACGGGTGCTTATGCCATCAATCCAGTGAACGGCGAACGTTTACCAATCTGGATTTCAGATTACGTTTTAGCTTCATACGGGACTGGTGCTGTCATGGCCGTTCCTGCACATGACCCTCGCGATTGGGAATTTGCCAAGAAATTCGGTTTACCATTGAAACCAGTTGTTTCAGGCGGTAACCCTGAAGAAGCTGTTCACACAGAACCTGGTGTGATGATCAATTCAGATTTCTTAGATGGCTTAGACAAACAAGCTGCTATCGACAAGATGATTCCATGGTTGGTTGAACACAAAGTGGGTCATGAACAAATCAGTTATAAATTACGTGACTGGTTATTCTCACGTCAACGCTACTGGGGTGAACCAATTCCAATTATTCATTGGGAAGATGGCACAACATCTGTCGTTCCAGAAGATCAATTGCCACTTGAATTACCATTAACAAGCGATATCAAACCTTCTGGTACTGGTGAAAGTCCACTTGCGAACTTAACAGACTGGTTAAACGTGACGGACGAAAATGGTCGTAAAGGCCGTCGTGAAACGAATACAATGCCACAATGGGCTGGTAGTTCATGGTATTACCTCCGTTATATCGATCCTAAGAACCCTGATAAATTGGCTGATTTTGACAAGTTGAAGGACTGGTTACCAGTTGACATGTACATCGGTGGTGCAGAACATGCTGTGCTTCATTTACTATATGTTCGTTTCTGGCACAAATTCTTGTATGATATCGGTGTCGTCCCAACGAAGGAACCATTCCAACACCTATACAATCAAGGGATGATTTTAGGCGATAACCACGAAAAAATGTCTAAATCAAAAGGGAACGTTGTTAACCCTGATGATGTTGTTGATCGTTTTGGTGCTGATACATTACGTCTATACGAAATGTTCATGGGCCCATTAGATGCTTCAATTTCATGGAGTGAAAAGGGCTTAGCCGGCGCTCGTAAATTCTTGGACCGTGTATGGCGTTTATACACAGAAGAAGATACGGACGAAAACGACCAACTTTCAAGCAAGATTGTCGCTGACAACAACGATCAATTGAAGAAGGTTTATAACGAAACTGTTAAGAAAGTGACAGAAGACTTCGAAAGCATGCACTTTAACGTGGCCATTTCACAATTGATGGTCTTCATCAACGATGCTTATAAAGCAGATACATTCCCACGTGAATATGCTGAAGGCTTCGTGAAATTATTAGCCCCAATCGCACCACATATGATGGAAGAATTATGGGCAATGCTTGGTCATGATGATTCAATCAGCTATGTTGATTGGCCAACATTTGACCCAGCAGCATTAATCGCTAATGAAGTAGAAGTTATCTTCCAAGTTAACGGTAAGTTAAAGGCCAAAGTAACAGTGGCGAAAGATACACCGAAGGAAGAATTAGAAGCGATGGCAAAGGCCAACGAAAAAGTAGCCGAATTTATCGCAGACAAGACAGTCCGTAAAGTGATTGCCATTCCAAACAAATTGGTAAACATTGTAGCGAATTAGAGTGCGTTCAAGCTCGGGCAACTTTTGAGCATTATCAGAGGGAAGCGAATAAGCGACGCAGTCGGTTGTTTGATTCACTGGGATAAGCGCAGAAAGTTAGCTTGAAAAGCACGTTTCAGACAAGAGTGCATTTGGTTGCGGTCAGCAACTGAGCATTAATAAAAAATTGTAAATAATCCAGGTTTTAGGATTATTTACAGTTTTAGATTAAGCGGAAGTTGTTGCAACCAAAAAGCACGTTTCAAAAAAGAGTGTGTTTCAGGTGGTTATATCGTGAAGATTAGCCTAGGCTCGTGGATAATCGACAAAGTCGATTATTTGCGGGACGTAGCTAACCACAATGATATACCTGAAAAAGCACGTTTCAAAAAGGACAGACAAATTCAATTTTGTCTGTCCTTTTTTCTTATCTAAAGTTAATAGTTAGGAACCTAACAAATACTATTGACCTACAAAACCTTATTTAATAGCATTCTAAAATGATAAAAAGATTAGAAAAGATATTGATTTTCCTCTTTTTTTATTATACGATGATAAGTAAATTTAGATTGTCGGGTTAACCAACAATGGGGATACCTAAATAGAAGGGTTTGAGGAGAATGAAACGGAATTTAAATGCCCGTCAGATGCAGATGATTGCATTAGGTGGGACAATCGGGGTCGGTTTGTTTATGGGGGCTAATACGACGATTAAATGGACAGGACCTTCTGTCTTAATCGCTTATGGTATTGCCGGTCTATTATTGTATTTAATCATGCGCGCTTTGGGGGAAATGTTGTACGTTGATCCAGATACGGGATCGTTTGCGAAATTTGCAACGGAATATATGCACCCCATTTTTGGTTATTTGACAGCTTGGAGTAATGTTTTCCAATTTGTGGTCGTTGGGATGAGTGAAATGATTGCAATCGGTGGCTATCTAGAATTTTGGTGGCCGAATCTGCCAGGGTGGGTCCCAGGTTTAGTCGCAATTACGTTCTTATGTGCCGCTAATCTCATATCGGTCAGCATGTTTGGTGAACTAGAATTCTGGTTTGCCCTAATTAAAGTGGTGACGATTGTGTTAATGATTGTCGCTGGTCTCGGATTAATCATCTTCGGGATTGGGAATCACATGCACCCAGTTGGGATTAGCAATTTATGGGCACACGGTTTCTTCACAGGTGGATTCAAAGGCTTTGTCTTTGCCCTTGCGATTGTCCTTGCTTCTTATCAAGGGATTGAATTAATTGGGATTACGGCCGGAGAAGCCGAAAACCCACAAGAAACCTTAGTTAAAGCGATTCAATCAACTGTTGCTCGGATCCTCATTTTCTACATCGGTGCTATTTTCGTCATTTTAAGTATTTACCCTTGGAATGAACTCAACCAAGTTGGTTCACCATTTGTTCAAACCTTCGCTAAAATCGGGATTACCGCCGCAGCCTCAATTATTAATTTCGTTGTGATTACAGCGGCCTTATCAGGCGCTAACTCTGGGATTTACAGTGCGAGCCGGATGACGTTTACGTTGGCTAATAATGGTCAATTACCAAAACGTTTCTTGAAACTCAACCGACATGGCGTGCCATTCTACGCGGTTGGTGCGATTTCATTAGGGATTTTAATCGGTGTGATTTTAAACGCGATTCTACCATTGGTTTATCCTAAAGCCGGCAACATCTTCGTCCTTGTTTATAGTTCAAGTGTCTTGCCAGGAATGGTGCCTTGGTTTGTCATCTTAATTAGCCAAATCGCCTTTAGGAAACAACACGCTGAAAAGATGGCAACCCATCCATTTAAAATGCCATGGTCACCATATTCCAACTACATCACGTTGGCAATGTTGTGCTTAACACTAGTATTCATGTTTATTAACCCAGAAACACGGATCTCATTAATTGTCGGCTTAATCTTTTTAGTCCTGATGATTGTTATTTATTTCGTGAAGTTTGGACGTCAAAAAGAATAGAAGAGTGTGCCATAAGTTCAGGATATGACTTATAGAACACGGTTAGATTATCAATATTCAAATAGTGAAGAAGGCGCCAAGACAAGCATTACTTGTCCTGGCGCCTTTTTTGCTATCCAGACTCCTATCGTCTAGACGTGCTTTTTGGTTGCAACAACTTCCGCTTAATCTAAAATTGGCAGTAATCCTAAAACCTTGGATTACTGCCAATTTTGTATTAATGCTCAGTTGCTACCCGCAACCTACAGCACTCTTTTTTAGTAGATTGGATTAATTTGATCACGATGCAAGACATTGATCGATTCCCCAGCTGATTGGCGGCGGTCGATATTATCTTCACCCCATAAGCAGAGTAGGTTCAAAATCTTATTGAGTGATTGACCGTATTCAGAGAGGCTGTATTCAACCCGCGGCGGAATTTCTTGATAGATTTTCCGATTGATAATCCCGTCGGCTTCGAGTTCGCGCAATTGTTGCGTTAAAACTTTTTGAGAGATTTTAGGGATATTTTGTAAGAGTTCACTTGAGCGGAGTGGTTGATTCCGTAAGTGGCATAAAATGACAGGTTTCCATTTACCACCGATGATTTCCATCGTGGCTTCAACACCAATGTTATAAGTTTTCTCATTCATTTCTAATTTTGATTCACCTTTTCATTGTGATAAGACTCAATTATTACTTTTCAGTAACCTACTGACTAAAAAGTGCGTGATTGTGAAAATGACGCTTCTATTGAATAATATAGTACATCAGTAAAAAAGTCTATTAGGAGTGTGGGAAAATGAGTAAAAAGCAACGTGCGAACTTAACTTTGTTAGCATTGGCGATTAGTGCCTTTGCGATTGGTTCAACAGAATTCATCAGTGTTGGCTTAATGCCGTTGATGATTAAAGATTTTGGGATTACAATGAGCCAAGCCGGCTTAACCGTTTCAATGTACGCCTTGGGGATTACGATTGGTGCGCCCATTTTGGCTATCTTAACCAGTCGTTGGCCACGGAAGAATTTATTGTTGGGGATTATGATCGTCTTTACCATTGGTAACTTAACGGTGGCCTTTGCCCCAGTCTTCTCAGTTGTTTTAATCGGTCGGATTATTTCAGCGTTATCACACGGGATCTTTATGTCAATCGCATCAGTGATTGCGGCGGATGTTGTGGAACCAGAACGCCGAGCAAGTGCGATTGCCGTGATGTTCACTGGTTTAACAGTCGCAACTGTTACCGGGGTACCGCTGGGGACTTTCATCGGTCAAATTTCAACCTGGCACATGTCATTTATTTTCATCGCTGGCATTGGTGTCTTGGGCTTAATCGCTAACTGGTTCTTGGTTCCAAACGACTTACCGTTGGGTCAACCAAGCCAATTTAGTGGGATTATTCGGGTCTTCAAAAATAAAGCAATCGTGATTGCCTTATTAATTACAGCCCTTGGTTATGGTGGCACATTCACAGTTTATACTTTTGTGACACCAATCTTACAAACGAAGATGGGTTGGTCACCAAGTGCGGTGGTTATTATCTTAGTTGTTTATGGCTTAATGGTTGCTGTAGGGAACACGTTAGGCGGTAAGTGGTCTAACCACAAACCTTTGTTGGCATTATTGAGAATGTTTGTTGGGTTATTAGTAACCCTCATGTTATTCATGCTAACATTGAATTCACATTGGTTTGGTTTAATTAACGTCTTATTGATGGGCTTTTTCGCCTTCATGGACGTTCCTGGTTTGCAACTTTACATTGTCCAACTTGCTGAAAAGTTCACACCAAACGATATTCCATTGGCATCGGCTTTGAATATCTCAGCCTTTAACATTGGGATTACGATTGGCTCATTGGTCGGCGGTCAAGCTTCTGCCGCTTGGGGCTTGGGTAGTACACCAATTTTCGGGAGCATCATGGTGTTCATCAGTATCTTATTAACATGGTACTTGATTAAACAAACAACGAAAACGAAATAAAAATGAAACGGGGTCTGCGGAAGCGGATCCTGTTTTTTTTATTGTGATTTTTTTGCCTAAACTTCACAAGATAATCGGCTGAAACGTGCTTTAACGAGCACCTTCTTCCGTCTAGCGACGCTTAGCAAACGATCCGCTGTGCGGCCCATTCACCAAGCTATGCTATACTCAGAAGTTAAACGCTCGGTAAAGCGCTCTAATTTGAAACGTGCTTCTGATGGCAACAACTTCCGCTTAATCTAAAATAACCATTAAGCTTAAAAGCGAGATTAATGGTTATTTTTAATTAATGCTCAGTTGTTAACCGTCATCAGAAACACTCCACGTTTGAAACGTGCTTTAGTACGCAACTTCTTCCGGTTAGCGACATCAGTCAAATCGACGATTGCATCGTCAATTCGCCTGATTAGGCTAATCCTCAGAAGTTAAACGTGTACTAAAGCACTCTTTTTTCATAAAGTTTTGTTAAAGGAATTGCAAGGTTTCAGGCAATCAACTAAAATAGTAGGAAGATGCTTTTTTGACGTTTAATAAGGGAGTTATGGAAAATGACCAATTCATCTGATACAAAGGCGACGGATAAATCTTCACAGAGCAAGATGTTGCGGGGATCCGCTTGGATGACTGCCGGAAGTATTTTCTCGCGAATTCTGGGAGCCATCTATGTTATTCCATGGCCAATCTGGTTTGGGGTTAACTTTTTAGCAGCCAATAATTTATTTGGCCGAGGATACCAAATTTATAGTGTGCTAATCGTTGTCTCGACTGCTGGGATTCCGGGGGCACTCTCAAAACAAATTGCGCACTATAACGAAATGAATGAATATGGAGTTGGGCAGAAACTCTTTCAAAAATCACTAATTTTAATGCTGATTATGGGGATTTTATCGGCAGGTGCGTTATATCTTCTAGCACCGGTATTATCCCAAGGGGATGCCAGAATGATTCCGGTGTTCCATTCACTTTGTTGGCCATTGTTGGTGATTCCACTCTTAAGTATTATGCGTGGTTTTTTCCAAGGGTATGCTGAGATGGCACCTTCCGCGATTTCTCAATTTATTGAACAAGTTGCTCGGGTAATTTATATGACTGTGACTGTTTTTGTTATCACACAGGTCTTAAGAGGAAGTTACATTGATGCTGTGACTCAGGCAACTTTTGCGGCATTTATCGGAGCGGTTGCTGGTCTACTTCTACTGATTTGGCACTACTTAAAGCAGCGACCACGGATTGAAAAGCTAATTGCTGGTAGTAATAATGCGATAACTGTTTCAATGAATGATTTATTGAAGGGGATTATCAAGCAATCGATTCCTTTTATCGTTATTGATGCTAGTATTAATTTAGTCTATATTATTGACCAGTATAGTTTTAATCGTATGATGAGTGATTTTGTAATTGCTTCGGATCACCAACTTTGGAATCTATATACGCTTTTTGCGGTTAATGCGAATAAGCTGATTTCAATCACGGTTTCATTAGCGGCCGCAATGGCTGTTACGGCGGTACCATTGATGTCTGCGGCTCACGTTCGTGGTAATCAAAAAGAATTACGCCAGCAAATTGGTAGTACCATTCAACTCTTTAATTTAGTCATGATTCCAGCGGCTTTCGGGATGGCAGCCGTGGCCGAACCACTTTATACGTTGTTCTACTCACACGATGCCTTAGGGATTAGCGTCTTGCAATTTTCATCGTATATTTCGATTCTCTTAGGCCTCTTCACGGTCTTAGGAGCGATTCTACAAGGGTTATACCAAAACCGGTTGGCCTTGTTCTATCTATTGATTGGTTTCATCGTTAAAATTGTGGCCCAATACCCAGCTATTTATTTCTTCCGGGTATACGGCCCGCTTGTGTCAACTGGCTTAGCCTTTGCGACGAGTTCAATCTTGATGTTAGCCGCATTACACCGCTATTATCATTTTGATGCCTGGCAAACGATTCGCCGTTTAATCGGGATCGTCGGCTTTTCGGTGATTATGTATCTGATGACATCACTAACGGTCAAAGGATTATTGTTAGTGTTTAATCCACAAAGTCGGCTTCAAAGTGTGCTTGTCCTTGCGATTAGTGTCGCAGTTGGTGGGTTAGTCTATGCTGTTTTAGCGTTGAAATCACGCTTAGCCGATTATGTCCTAGGCAGTAACTTAGACCGCTTTAGAAGAAAGTTGAAATTAAAATGAGAATTGATCGTTTTTTAAGTCATATGAATGTCGGCACACGTAAAACGCTCAAGCCATTACTAAAGGCAGGGCGGGTTCGTGTTGCCGATAAAGTTATCAAAGAAGCAAAATATCAAGTGACCCCAGAAACGGTGGTTTACGTTGATGATGAACCGATTCGCTATCAAACTAATTTTTATTGGTTATTAAATAAACCGGCGGGGGTTATTTCGGCCACGACCGATCCGCAAAAAACAGTCATGGATTTATTCGCACCAGCAGATTATCGGGAAGACTTATTCCCAGTGGGCCGTTTGGACAAGGATACGACGGGGCTATTGCTGATTACCAATGATGGCGACTTAGCCCACGATTTATTGAGTCCCAAAAAACACGTTGCTAAAACGTACCGCGCTAAAATTGCCGGGGTGGTAACGGCGGCTGACCAAGCACAATTTGCTGCCGGTCTAAAGTTGAGTGATTTTGATGCTCAACCAGCACAATTGACGATTTTAAGTACTGATACAAAACGCCAAGAAAGCTTAATTGAAGTTGAAATTCATGAAGGCAAGTTCCACCAGGTTAAGCGCATGTTCCATGCGGTTGACAAAGAAGTACTGACACTAGAACGACTTCAGATGGGACCGTTAAGATTGCCGGCTGACCTGAAACGTGGCGCGTATCGCGCATTAAAAACTACCGAAATAGCATTATTAAAAGAATAGTTCATACTAAAGGGGCCTGGGAAAAATTACTTTTTCCAGGCCCCTTTAGTAATATATTTAAAAAAGAAATAGAATCATTATTATGAATGGTAATATAATCGCAATTGGCAAGCCGATTTTTATTAGTACTAGGTACTTTTGTGGGATGATTGGATAGGCATCTTTTAATAGCCAACGGGTCCCAAAAACATAGCTAGCCACTAGTGCAATGATTAGAATGTTTCTAAGGCTACCTTGAATTGGCCGGACTACGACCAATAAATAGCTTAAAAACAGGTAGATGGCGGTTGTTAATAGTGGTAATATAAGACGTCTCATTGTTTAGACCTCCATTGCTATGATTTGGAAAACGCTTTTTAGACATTGATAATACCATTAATTAGACGGAAGAACAATCCTTTTTTGACATAGACCACTGACTACTTTAAAGCTTGAATAATAGCTAAGAATAGTAGTTATCACTACCAGTCCAATCAGGTTAATGATCAGCTATCTTTGCCATAAATTGCGGTAACGCTTGAATAATCTGACTGGGCAGTGTCACGTATTGAGTTGTAGCAAGTTCGTCGGAGATTGCACTGTGGGTATAAACCGCGGCATCAATTACATCAGCAGTTGGGCCAAATTGCGCACAGAACGCCGCGATAATCCCGGTTAAAGTATCGCCACTACCACCGGTCGCCATTGCGGGGCCGCCAATCATGAGCTGACTGACTTGTGTTTGGTGATAAATTTCGGTGTGGTGTTTTTTTAGCACGAGAGTGGCCTTGGGATAATCAGCCAGTGCCGTTTGATTATTGGCGACAGTTTGTTGTTCAATCGATAGACCGCTTAGACGCGCCCATTCCATTTGGTGGGGTGTTAAAATCAGTTGCGCATCCGGCAGGGCGAGTTTTTCGCGGGCGATTAAGGTAAGCGCAGAACCATCGATTAAGAGAGTTTGTTCAGGCCGAACAGCTTGCAAAACTTGTTTTAAAAGAAGCGACGCAAAGGCGCTCAGTCCAAGTCCTGGACCGATCACGATAACATCGGCGGCTTGAACGGCAGGTACCCATTGTACGAAGGGTTGCCGGTAATCGATAAACATGGCTTCGGGTAAACGGGTGTGAAGGCTAGAGAGGACGCTTAAATCGCTAGCCACGGAAACCAACCCCGCCCCGGTATAAACAGCAGCAGAGGCGCTCATAATAGCCGCACCGCCATATTGCTGACTACCGCCGATGATTAAAATACGGCCAAAATCGCCTTTGTGACTGATAGCGGGCCGAGCCACAATCACTTGGCGGGCCAATTCGTCTGTGATAATTTGCATACGATGACCTCCTTTAGTTGCCTCTATTATAAGCGAAATAGTATTAAAAGGGTATTGGCAGGGCTTCACAACACTGGTACAATAGTCATGTAGCAAATCGCCCGTGTGGCGGAACTGGCAGACGCGCAGCGTTCAGGTCGCTGTTTGGGTAACCGAGTACAGGTTCGAATCCTGCCACGGGCATCACGAAATGCTTACAAGAGACTGACCAAGTTGTTTTTAGCAACTCGGCTAGTCTTTTTTTATTGCTTAGGATGATTAGGTTGACTTTTTAAGTCTACGGTTGTAAACTAACTTTATTGAATGAATGATCGTTTCGTTGAGACGGTTATTTTTTCGAACAATTAGTTTACAAATGTAGATATTGGAGGATATGACAATGACACAAATCGTTAAAATTACAGGGATGAAATGTGATGGTTGTACGCAAAACGTGCAGGAACGCTTCTCAAAAATCGCAGGGGTTCAATCCGTTGAAGTGAGTTTAGAACAAAAGCAAGCAACGCTTCAAACGGCTACTGAAATTGATCATGCCACCTTGGCAGCGGCACTTGAAGGGACACACTACACGGTCGACTAGAATTACCGGATTGAAGGGAGTAACCAGCAAATGACAACTAAAACGTTTAACATTGATGGGATGGTGTGCGCTTCTTGTGCACAAACGATTGAAGGGGCAACGCAAAAATTGCCGGGCATGCAAAAAGCGGCGGTCAATTTGGCCACCGAAAAAATGCAGGTCGAATATGACGATTCCGAATTATCCGTGACTACGATTGAAGAAGCGGTTAGCGCAGCGGGCTATGGTGCAACAGAACAGATTGACCCGGAAAAAGAAGCGCAGGCGATCCAGGCCAAACGCACGGCTCACTTACAAGCACTTTGGCGGCGTTTTTGGTTATCGGCCCTTGTGACGTTGCCGCTTTTATATTTATCGATGGGGCATATGGTTGGCTTACCGCTACCGGCGTTTTGGCAACCGATGCAAGCGCCCGTTAACTTTGCGGTCACCCAGCTAGTATTGACGTTACCGGTATTATATTGGGGCCGGCAATTTTTCATTGTCGGGTTTAAGGCGTTATTCAATGGGCATCCCAATATGGATTCCTTAGTTGCACTCGGTACTAGCGCCGCTTGGGGTTACAGCTTAATCGCCACCTTAGCGATTATCAGTGGGCATATCGACTTAGTGACGAGCCTCTATTATGAATCAGCCAGTGTTATTTTGACGTTGATTACGTTAGGCAAATATTTTGAAGCGCGTTCTAAGGGTCAGACATCATCAGCAATCGAAAAATTGTTAAATTTAGCGCCTAAACAAGCGACGGTTTTACGCGAGGGCGTCGAAACAACGATTGATGTGGCTGAAGTGGTCGTCGGTGACGTACTTGTTGTCCGTCCTGGCGAAAAAGTGCCGGTTGACGGAGAATTGATTGCGGGTCATTCGGCGGTTGATGAATCGCTAATTACCGGTGAAAGTTTACCGGTTGAAAAACAAGTTGGCGATGCCGTTATTGGGGCCAGCTTAAATAAAAACGGTCATTTCCAATTTAAAGCCACTAAGATTGGCAAAGATACGGCCTTGGCGCAAATTGTCCAATTGGTCGAACAGGCGCAAGGGACTAAGGCGCCCATCGCACGGTTAGCGGATAAGATTGCGGGCGTCTTTGTCCCAATCGTGATTGGCTTAGCCTTATTATCCGGTTTAGCGTGGTTCTTTTTAGGGCAAGAATCGTGGCTCTTTGCGTTAACGATTACGATTTCAGTTTTAGTGATTGCTTGTCCATGTGCCTTAGGGTTAGCAACCCCTACTGCCATTATGGTGGGCACTGGTAAAGGCGCTGAAAATGGTGTCTTGATTAAGAGCGGGGATGCACTTGAAACGGCGCAACATATTCAAACCGTTGTATTGGATAAAACGGGGACGATTACCGCCGGACAACCAATCGTGACTGATATGGTTGTTTATCAGGGCACTGAAGACGACTTGTTACAATTAGCGGCCAGTGTAGAAGCTGGTTCGGAACATCCGTTAGCAAGTGCAATCAGCCAAGCGGCTAGTGAGCGCCAATTAACTTTATCAGCAATGACCGATTTCACAGCCATTCCGGGTTACGGTCTGTCCGCCCAAGTTGCGAACCAGACAATTCTATTTGGAAATCAACAATTAATGGCTGAAAATGGCGTTGCAATCGAAATTGGTTTGAAGACGGCGCAACAATTAGCTGAACAAGGCAAGACACCGATGTACTTGGCCCAAGACGGTCAATTACAAGGCGTAATTGCGGTTGCCGATCTGGTTAAAGCAACGAGTCAAGCGGCCATCAGTCGTTTGCAAAAGATGGGGATTCAAGTTGTGATGTTGACTGGGGATAACCAAAAGACGGCTCAAGCAATTGCACACCAAGTTGGGATTGAACAAGTGATTAGTGATGTTTTACCAGAACAAAAGGCAGCCCAAATTAAAACCTTACAAGCAACCGGTCAATTAGTGGCGATGGTTGGTGACGGGATTAATGATGCGCCGGCTTTAGCGCAAGCCGATGTTGGCTTAGCAATCGGTTCAGGGACAGATGTCGCGATTGAGTCAGCAGATATTGTGTTGATGCATGATGATTTAATGGCGGTTCCAACGGCTTTTAAATTAAGTCGAAAAACGATGCAAAATATCAAAGAGAATCTTTTCTGGGCTTTTGCCTATAATATTCTCGGGATTCCAGTCGCAATGGGTGTCCTTCACTTGTTTGGGGGACCACTTCTAAACCCAATGATTGCTGGGGCGGCGATGAGTTTTAGTTCAGTGTCGGTGTTATTAAATGCCTTACGACTAAAACGATTAAAATTATCATAAGACCGAAAATAGCACTGACGCGTTAAATGCGGCAGTGCTATTTTTAATAAGTTGAATGTAAACGGTTGCGAGCGCGGACCGAAACCGTTATATTATTAAGGTAACTAAGGATAGGGGAGCGTTAAGTATGACAGTTAAATTAATTGCATCAGATATGGATCATACCTTATTAAACGAAAGTGGCCAGTTACCACCCAACTTCGAACAAGTTGTTAAACAGTTAACGGCCAAAGGCATCATTTTTACAGCGGCGAGTGGGCGACCACTTTATACGTTGAAGCAGATGTTTGCTAATTTAGAAAATGACATGTGTCTCGTAGGTGATAATGGCGGGGTTATCAGTTATCAAGGTGACATTATCTTCAAGAGTTTATTGCCATTGACTGATTATCAACGGATGGTCGCTTTTGTGAACGAGAGTCAAACCGGAATCGGGATGATTTGTGGGATGGATGCCGTTTATATTGAAGAACAATACCAAGCTTTAGATGCGACATTCCGTCAATTCTATGCCGAAATCAAATACGTTCCCGATTTAACTAAAGTGAGTGTTGAAGCGGATAAGTTTACGGTTTACTTCCCAGAAGCCAATAGCCGCGACTTTTACGAACAAATTTACGGGCCAACATTTGGCGCTGATTATTCAGTGGCCGTGGCTGGTGTGGAATGGGTCGATATCATGAATAAAGGGATTGATAAAGGCCATGCAATGCGTTTTCTAGCTAATCATTTCAATATTTCAACGGATGAAATGATGGCCTTTGGGGATACGTATAATGATAAAGAAATGCTTCAAACAGTTAAATATAGTTATTTAATGGGTAATGCAGACGACGATATGTTGCAATATGCTACCTACCGCGCTGATACTAACGAGAATTATGGCGTGTTGCAGGAGATTCAGAAATTGCTGTAAGCAACCAATCATAAATCGCTTGTTGCTGTTCAATTGCATTTGTTTCTTGTAAGATTTCATGAGCTGTATGTGGTAAAATGCGCACCGTTGCGTTAGTGACGGTGTGCTTTTTAAATTGTGTCGCTAAATGGCATGCGCGGCGGCCATAACCGCCGGCGGGATCGTCTTGACCACTCAGGACTAGCACTGGGCGTTCTTTTAAGGCCAGTTGCCAATCCGCGTGGCGCGTTAATTCTGTCAGCGTCAATAACATCGAAAAACCGCTATTGCTGAACACGTAGCCACAGAGGGGATGATTTTCGTAGGCTGCCACATTGGCTTGATTATAACTGAGCCACGAGAATGGTCGGTTGGCGTCAAAGCGTTTAGGATAAACGCCGAAAGCCAGATTATTTAAAAGCTTACCCGGTTGTTTAGGCGCAAGGGCTCCGATTAAATTAACGAGTGGTAAAACGGGTTTGAGCACGACTGGGACGTCAATAACGCCCATAAAAATCGCGCCGGTCAGTGGGACAGTTGTTTGTTTGACATATTGGGTGGCGAGCATCGAACCCATTGAATGACCTAACACAAATAACGGGCATTCAGGATATGCTTCATGGGCGATGCGCCCGATTAAAGTACAATCGTTTAAGAGTGTTTGTAAGCCGTGGGGGCCAAAATAACCAAGTTCATCAGTTGTCTGAACGGAATGTCCTTGACCAACATGATCGTGGCCAATTACGACGATCCCGCGAGCAGCTAAGAATTGGGCGAGCGCGTCGTAGCGTTCGATATATTCTGCCATCCCGGTTAAAAGTTGGACAACTGCGATTGGTTTTTGAGTCGGCAACCAAGCAACCACGTGAAGTTGATGCTGGCGGTCGGTTGATTGCACGGTAAATTTTTTCATATTCAAGCGCCTCCAATTATCGTTTATTCTAACAGAAACGTTGATATGATAGCAAAAAAAGAGATTGGAACAAAAATTATTTTTGTTTCAATCTCTTTTTGATGGCACATTTTTAACTTAAACGTGTTCTATCAGTCATATCCTTGCGGTTAACGCCGCATGTCAAATAATTACCGTTGGCAATCATTCGCCATGCTCTGTTAATCCTCGGGACATCCCCGACTGATGACACACTCTTTTTAAAGCTGTACGTCCTTATTGATTCGTTTGGCGCGTGAGAAGTATTTGGAATAGAAGCGACTGATAATACCCCAATAATAGAAGATGAGGGCTAAGGCGCTAATTAGGACGAAATCAAGCGGATAAGGAATCACGTTGATACCGTTAAACTCACGACTACCAAGGAAGGAAATCAATGACAGCAAGGCTAAATAAATAATCAACCAGAGACTGCCTTTGAATTGTGCCCAGGTATTTTCCCAATGAATCCGATATTCATAGTAGAAATAAAATGGTAGGCCAAGCATAATTACGCCGATAACTTTGATAGTTGTAGGCCACATTGCCCAGTAAGTCGCAAGACTAGCGAGGACAAAGGATAAAGGCGCCATCACTTTCATCCATGGTGAATGGACAGGCCGATTCATGTCCGGCGCCATTTTCCGAAGTGACATCACGGTTACCGGACCGGTCAAGTAAGCAATCAGGGTGGCCGTTGAAATAACGCTGGCAAGCGTGCCCCAGCTTCTGAAGACGGAAACTAACAGCATGCTGACTACGGCGTTGATCGCCATTGCGACCCGAGGAATGTTGTATTGATGGTTTATTTTCCCAACAATAGCGGGCATATGTTTGTTTTGCTTCAAGGCCGCAAGTGTTCGGGCACATGATGCAACAAACGAAACGCCGGTCCCAAATGGTGAGATGAAAGCATCTAAGTATAATAGGACGGCGAGCCAGTGAATCCCTAATAGGATTGCTAAATCGGCAAATGGTGATTGGAAATTCAAACCATGCCAGCCGGTTTTAGCGATTAAAGCGGGAGAAACAGCACCGATAAAGGTGATTTGAAGTAATAAATAGATGACGATACTAATACCAAGTGAAATTGCGATCCCGCGACCAATATTGCGTTTAGAATCCCGAATTTCGCTCCCAACATTAATGACCGTTTGAAAGGCGTTGTAGGAGAAAATAATCCCGGAAATCGATGTTGCCGCAAAAATTTTAGCGGAACCATATGGCATAAAGGTTGCTACCGAATGGCCAAAGTTTTCAGAATGGAACCCAGTTGAAACTAACATGATAATTGTTAGTAATGGAATTGCCAATTTAAAAATGGCGATGAAACTGGTGAAACGGGTCAAGAATTTAACTGACCAGAAATTTAAAAGGGTAAAGACAATGATAAAAGCAAAAACGACTAACAAACCGCGGGTTGAAATCTCATTATGATGCATGAAACGGTTCGTCCAGTTGGCCCAAGACCAGGGCCACGAACTCATGTATTGAACAGCGGCGACAGCCTCAATGGGGATAATCGTGACTAACGACACCCAATTAGACCATGACGCGATAAAACCTAATAATGAGCCATGACTGTACTGCGCGTAATGACTCATTCCACCACTTTCAGGAAACATGGTCCCCAGTTCGACGTAGTTAAAGGCGATGGCACCAATCACAATCGCACCGACAATCCATGAAATAATGGCAGCCGGTCCTGCGACAGTGGTTGCTTCCCAAGCACCAAATAGCCACCCGGAACCGATGATTGAACTTAGTCCTAACATGACTAAGCTGAATAAACTCATTTTGTTCTTTTCTAACATAAAGACCTCCTGTGTATGGTTTGCTATTATAACAACCATCAAAGTGGTATACAAATGGATTTTTAACCAAAAAACAGGCGCCAGTAGTGCGCTTGATAGTGTGGTGACGGTTACAAAAAAAGTTGGTATTAAATTTTTAAGCACTAAAAAAGAAGAGTGTGTCATCAGTCGGGGATATTCTGAGGATTAACAGAGGGAGGTGAATGGTGACTGGAAGTCACCGTTTACCTCTCGGCGTTAAACGCAGGAATATGACTGATAGAACACGTTTAGACATTAAAAAAATTATAAGCACTAAAAAAGACATCACACAAAATAGCTTTTGCGTGACGTCTACGCTTAATTTATAGTTAAGTTAGTGATTGTGGTGAACTGCGTCGCTTTGTTTGAACATCTTAATCTTGCGATCATTCCAAAAAGTTTCAGACATATCACGATAAAAGATGGCAGTCTGACAGCTCGGACAGCGTTTGATACCGTAATCAATAGAGGCTTGGCACGCTGGACAATGAAAAGCCGATGATTCCGAAAGTTCTTGTGATGTTTCTTGAGAATCTTTCATCAATAGGACTCCAATCTTTGAGTTGTTAGCCTTAGTATACATTACCGAAGGGGTGCCTGTTAAGTCATTGAATCATTTTTTCAAAAAAATATTCACAAATCTAGGAGATTATGCTACAATAAGTGAGTAATGCGAGTGTAGTTTAGTGGTAAAACTCAAGCTTCCCAAGCTTGCGTCGCGGGTCCGATTCCCGTCACTCGCTTCATGAATAACAGTTGAATAATTATTGAAGAAGCTAGGCCGAAATGGTCTGGCTTCTTTTTTTGTCCGATTGGCCATCAAAATGATATAATGATGCAATCTTGAAAAGTTGCGTAAAGAACAGCTAAAAAATAATAAATGACAGGCTGTCATTTTTAAGACTTTAGACTGATTGTTTGTCAAAGTCGGTTTGGTAAAGTAGATTCATGAGCAAAGCCCTGGGGAATAAACATAGGGTACTATAAGTAGTGGGAGTGTAGTCAATTGACATTATTAGAGATTAAAGATATTCACAAGTCCTACCATGTGAATAAAGAAGCGTTTAAAGTTTTAAAAGGCATTAATCTTAAGTTTGATCGGGGCGAATTTGTATCGATCTTAGGGGAATCTGGTGGCGGTAAATCAACGTTACTGAACATTATTGGTGGTTTGGATCATCAATATGAAGGTGAATTAATCGTTGATGGTGAATCATTGAAGAATGCTTCTGAAAAGAAGTTCGATGCTTATCGCAGTCAGACAATTGGCTTCATCTTCCAGAGTTTTAACTTAATTAGTCACTTAACCAACTTAGAAAACGTTATGGTACCACTTGAAATGACCGATTTGTCGCATAAGGAACGGGTTGCAAAGGCAACCGCCTTATTAGAACAAGTTGGCCTAAAGGAACATATCAATAAGCATCCAAACCAACTATCGGGGGGCCAAAAACAACGGGTCGCTATCGCGCGTGCATTAGCTGCCGATCCTGATGTGATCATTGCCGATGAACCAACCGGTGCCTTGGATAGTCAAAATACTGCTGAAATCTTGGCGATTTTACAAAAAATTGCCGAAGATGGGAAACTCGTTATTGCCGTGACGCATTCGCAGGCTGTTGCGGATTACGGCACACGTGTTGTCCACATGGTTGATGGGCAAATTGATTATGATAAGCGCCTCAAGGATGCTTATCCAGCACCATGTGAATCAGCACCCAAGAAAAATAGCCCATTGAGTTTCATGTCAGCTTTTAAAATGGCGATGCAACATATGCGCTATGACATTAAACGAAACTTGTTAATCATTTTTGGTGCCTCAATCGGGATTTTCTCAGTGATTTTAATGTTGGGCTTAGGCCAAGGGGTGACCGGGTACATCAACGATCAAGTATCATCCCAAGTGAACCCCAATACAATTCAAATTGCCCGGAATGTGAGCCAAAAACAAATTGAAAATGGCGATCAAGGGAATTTAGCCAATAAAGATATTAAACGTTTTGACAAGATTAAAGATGTGACAAAGGTTGAAAAGGGCTATTATGCCGATGGTGTCCAAGTTCACTATCAAAAGAAGAGTGAAACAATCCAAATGTTCCAAACCTTTAATAAGACGGAACGGGTTCAAGATATTAAAACCGGGACAAAACCAGGCGCCAACGAAGTTCTTTTAACGAAGGCAACTGCCAAAAAATTAGATAAGAAAAATTACAAGAAGATGGTTGGTCGTACGGTAACTGTATACGTCAACGCAATTAGTAAAGACCAACGACCAGTTCAAATGCGTCAAGATGTGAAGGTCTCAGGGATTATCAATTCGGGGACTGAAGCCGTTACTTATGGGACTTTAGCAAAGATGTATCAAGCCCAAAACTTAGAATTAGAACCTAACTTTGCCGCTGTTACGGTGAATAAAACGCAAAACGTCAAAGCGGTTCAAAATAAGATCAAAGCTTACGACAGTAAGGTAGATGGTAAAACGCAAAAAGATTATCAAATTACCGGTGTCGGTGCGATCTTAGATTCAATCAATACGTACCTCAAGTTAGCCTTCTACGTCTTAGCTGGGATTGCAGGGATTTCATTATTAGTTTCAGCAATCATGATTATCGTCGTCCTCTACATCAGTGTTTCAGAACGGACGAAAGAAATCGGTATTTTACGGGCGATTGGTGCACGTAAAAAGGATATTCGTCACTTATTCATGTCAGAGGCTTTCTTGATTGGCCTCTTCTCAAGTATTCTAGGGGCTTTAATTGCCTGGGGTGGTCAAGCATTGGTTAACGTGATTGCCCAACCGTTGACGCACATGCCAATTGTGGCAATTACCAGTGGTTATGTCATCTTCGGGATTGTTATCAGTATAGTGATTAGTTTACTAGCAGCGCTCGCACCATCACGTAAAGCCGCTAAATTAGACCCAATCGAAGCCTTATCCGCTGAATAATTGGGGTTGAAATGTTAACAGGACTTCTATATACTAGGAGTCAAGTTAGAACAGTCAAAAGAATAGTGTTAGCAGCGATTAATAGCGAGTCCGGGATTGGTGGAAGCCGGATAATCAAGCTAATGTGGCGCACTTTTGGTTGAACAATTGCATACTATTGAGTGGATCGATTGATCAATCAGAGTGGTACCGCGGGAATTCTCGTCTCTTTCATTTATTTGGAAGGGACTTTTTTTGTTCGAAAATTTAAGGAGGCTATTAACATGGATTTTAAACAACAGGTTGTCACAGCATTAACTGGCGTTTTAGGCGACAGTTTACCAGCAGAGAAAATCGCACAACTCATCGAAACACCTAAGACATCAGATTTGGGTGATTATGCATTCCCAACATTTATCTTAGCGAAAACATTACGGAAGGCACCACAACAAATCGCCCAAGATTTAGTCGATCAAATGGACGTTGCTGGCTTTGAAAAAGTCATTGCTAACGGCCCTTACATCAACTTCTTCTTAGACAAGGCTGCTTTTAGCGACCAAATCTTGAAGACCGTTTTAACAGAAGCTGCTAAATACGGTGAAAGTGATTTAGGTCATGGTGGTAACGTGCCAATCGATATGTCATCACCTAACATCGCTAAACCAATTTCAATGGGTCATTTACGTTCAACTGTTATCGGAAACTCAATTGCTAAGATTTTGACGAAGGTTGGTTTCAACCCAATCAAAATCAATCATTTGGGTGACTGGGGCACACAATTCGGTAAATTAATCGTGGCCTACAAAAAATGGGGGAGTGAAGAAGAAGTCAAGAAAGACCCTATCACAAACCTTTTGAAATATTACGTTAAGTTCCATCAAGAAGACGTGGAACACCCAGAATTAGACGACGAAGCGCGCGCATGGTTCCGGAAGTTAGAAGCCGGGGATGAAGAAGCAACACAACTCTGGTCATGGTTCAGAAGTGAATCATTGAAGGAATTCCAAAAGATTTATGACATGTTGGGTGTTGAATTCGATTCATATAACGGTGAAGCCTTCTATAATGATAAGATGGATGCTGTTGTGGAAGCAATCGAATCAAAAGGCTTACTACAAGAAAGTCGCGGTGCTGAAATCGTTGACTTAACAGCTTATAACTTAAACCCTGCTTTGATCAAAAAATCAGATGGTGCCACACTTTATATGACACGTGATTTGGCAGCCGCAATGTACCGTCATGACACTTATAACTTCGTACAATCATTGTACGTCGTTGGTGGTGAACAACGGGAACATTTCAACCAATTGAAGGCTGTTTTAAAAGAAATGGGTAACGACTGGTCAGACGAAATCCATCACATTCCATTTGGTTTAATCACACAAGGTGGTAAGAAATTATCAACTCGTAGTGGTCGCGTAATTCTTTTAGAAGAAGTTTTAAACGACGCTGTTAAATTAGCTGGTGCTCAAATTGAAGCGAAGAACCCAGATTTACCTAACCGTGAAGAAGTTGCCAAACAAGTTGGTATTGGTGCTGTTATCTTCCACGATTTGAAGAACGATCGTTTAGACAACTTCGACTTTGACTTAGAAGAAGTGGTTCGTTTTGAAGGTGAAACAGGTCCTTACGTGCAATATACAAATGCACGTGCGCAAAGTATTTTGAGAAAAGCTAACCAAGAAGTCGTTGTAGACGATCAATTAGTCGTTGCTGACGATAACGCTTGGGATGTCTTGAAGATGTTAAGCAACTTCCCAGCAGTGATTGCACGCGCAAGTAAAGAATACGAACCATCAATCGTCGCTAAATATGCATTACGTTTAGCAAAAGCATTTAATAAATACTATGCTAACTCTAAGATTTTGGCAGACGACGATCAAAGAAACGCTCGCCTATCATTAGTGAAGAGTGTCAGCATCGTATTAGAAACAGCCCTAGACCTATTAGGCGTCCAAGCACCAAAAGAAATGTAAAGTGCGTCATTAATTGGTAGCTTTTGAGCACTTGCCTAGTGTCGTGAATGAGTGCTAGAGGCAATCGTTTGCGATACGTAACTAAGCACAGGAGTCAGCTTTAAAAAGCACGTTTCAAAATCACCAGCAACCGGGTGTTGGTGATTAAAGAGGGCCAGACAAATTAATTTTGTCTGGTCCTCTTTTTGGATACACCACACGCGACTTTTCCTTCATAATCCGCTATAGTAATGGTGAACTTTTCAAAAGGGGGATTTTGGGATGGCACTTGTATTAAAGCGGCAGATTAAGGGCATTCCGGTGTTAGAAGTTGTGGCAGAAAACGCACGCCATGAACCATTACCACTGGTTGTTTATTATCATGGTTGGCGGTCGGCCAAGGAATTGGTCCTGACACAGGCGCGTAAATTAGCGCAAGCTGGCATGCGCGTCGTATTACCAGACGCACTTAATCATGGTGAACGGTTGCAGCCAGTATCAGAAATTCCGTCATGGACTTTTTGGCAGAGCATCCAAACCAATCTAGCGGAATTTAGTTTAATCATCGATTATTGGCAGCAACTGCACCTGATTAAAGACGACTTAATTGGCGTTGGCGGTGTCTCAATGGGCGGCATGACAACGGCGGCTTTATTGACGAAGCATCCAGAAATTAAAGTGGCGGCTTGCATTATGGGCTCGCCAGCCCCTTTAACATATGCGCGCTTGGTCCGCGATAATGTTCGTCAGCACGGCTTACAACAACCGGCTGATCTTGGCTTGTTGACGAGTTGGCTAACGGCCTATGATTTAACGCAACAGCCGAACGCACTTGCGAACCGCCCCGTTTTATTTTGGCATGGTACCGAGGATGAACGAATCCCCTACAATCAAATGGCTGATTTTGAACGGCAGGTAAAAGGGCAATCGTATGCACAAAACGTGACGTTTATGACGGGCCAAGGAGAGCGCCATTTAGTGCAACCCGCCTTAATGACGACGATTACTGACTTTTTTGCAACGCATTTAAAAATAAAATCTGAATAACAAAAAGACGCTCATCAAAACGAATAATTTTGGTGAGCGTCTTTTTTGTGGTTGACTTTAAGAGTGTACTACGTATAATAGTACAGTGTAATACAGTGATTGATTTAAAGGAGGTGCCAAGGCGATGATGATTGATAAAACAAGTGCTAAACCGTACTACGAACAGATTATTTTATTGATTAAGGAACAAGTCCTACAGGGGATTTTAAAACCGGGTGAACAAATTCCGTCTGTTCGAGAAATGGCGCGGCAATTAATGATGAACCCGAACACGGTAAGTAAGGCCTATAAATTGTTAGAAGTGCAAGGCATTATAGTGACGGTTAAAGGCCGGGGCACTTACATCGCTGAACACCAAGCGACCGACCGGGATAATGGTAAAATCGCCCAACTGAAGGCGCAATTACAAGAACTCGTTTTAGAAGCTGTTTATTTAAACGTTTCAGAGGCTGAGATGAGTGAATGGTTAACCGCACAATTTGAAAGGGGTCCAAAAGATGCTGACAATTAACAAGTTACATAAACGAATTGATCAAAAATCAATTCTAGAAGAGATTAGTTTTGAACAAGAACCGGGGGAAATCTTGGGATTGGTCGGTCGTAACGGTGCCGGTAAGTCGACATTGCTAAAAAGTATTGCCAGTCATTATTTATTGGATGGTGGTCAGATTTTGATTGATCAAGTTTCAATCGATGAAGATCGTCGCTTGCGGACACAAATTTTTTATTTAGACGAAGATCATTTATTTTTCAAAAATTTAACGTTATTACAGATTGGTCGCTTTTACCAACAAGCCTATTCGCAGTTTGATGAAAATCAGATGACTACTTTATTAGCGCAATATCGCTTACCACTCAAACAAAATTATCGGCAATTATCAAAAGGAATGCGGGGCTTATTCAATATTATTTTAGCTATCAGTAGTCATGCACGGTACATTTTGTTGGATGAACCATTTGATGGCTTAGACGTCATTATTCGTAAAAATGTCATTCGACTATTGCTCGATCAAGTGGGTGAACAACAATTTTCACTGCTGATTACCTCGCATAACCTAGCGGAATTAGAACCTTTGATTGACCGGACACTGATTTTAAAGGATCGGACAATTAGTCACGATTATCGTTTAGAAACACTCCGCCAAACAGCACGGAAGTTGCAACTGGTATTAAAAACCAACGAGATTCCAGCGCTAGTAAAAGAAAAAGGGCGGTTATTAAATATTTCAGGGCGCGTGATGGTCATTTATTTCCCAGACTATACAGATAAAATTAAACAGGAGTTAGCCGCATTGGACCCTGTTTTATGCGAAGCACTACCGATTACATTGGAAGATGTTTTCGAAGCAAACTTAATTAACGAACAAGACTATCAAGTCTTCGTTTAGAAGTGGAGGCAGTAAAAATGCAAAAACAGTTAATGAAAATTATGCAATTACGCTATTGGAAGTACTTGGTCGGTTTGTTTGTGATTATTGTTGGGCTGCAAGGGATGAGAAGTATGACTGTTGTTGATAAATGGCAATCATCTGATCAATATTATCATTCGGAACAGTTTATTAAAGATTTTAAGCAACATCCAAAGTTATATCTACAAGAAGATCGTAAAGGCCATCCCAAAAAGCAATCATTAGAGGCTTATAGATTGGAAGCTAATCCTGTATTTGAACCAACGCATGAGGCAGGCTTTATGATTTATTCACCAACGATAATCGTGCTAGTAATGATTGTTTTTGGTGCAGGGCTCTTAATATTTGCCAATGATCGACGGACTAATTTTGATACGTTCTTGTTTAGTTTAGAGAGTTCGCGACGACGGCTATACTGGACGAAATTGGGTTATGGAATAGGAACATTATTAAGTAGTCTGTTGATAGGAGATGTTATCTACTATTCAGTTCTGAAGTTAAAAATTGACGCGTCATATGTTCAGCTAAATATCCCGACGCTAATCCAACGTGAGATTGGCAGCCTTGTTTTGATGTTAGGGATTTTTACAATCGGTTGTTTAATTGGATTACTAATTGGTAAGTTACCAACATTAATCATTGGTGGTCTTGGTTTTATTTGTTCACTTTCTTTTGCTATTACTAGTATGAGTGATACACGAAGCTTTGTAATGAGTCGAGGAAGTGAACAATATAGTATTCACTCTGATAGTAATGGTGGCTTACTCACTAAGCTATTAACAATGGGTAACGGGCAATACCGGTTGTATCGTAACCAACAACAAACTGGGTTAATCATTGGTTTATTCGTAGTAACTTGTCTATTGTTATGGGGTGGAGCTTGGATTTATAAACGCTTATCACTTGAAAATAAGAACCAATTGGTCCAAATTGCTGGTTTTAAAAAGCCGCTGGTTGTTATCGGTACATTATATTTGGCGTGGTTGTTTGGGATGAATGGAGTTTTCAGCCGCCAACCTTATGAACTATTAGCCAACCATGAAAAAATAGTCTTAGTGTGGGTCATCTTACGTAATATTGTCATTATCGGGATTATCGGTTGGCTTTATACAGAGCGACCATGGCAACGATTTAAAAATAGAAGATTAAGTTAATAAAAACAGCCGCCCATATTATGATGGGCGGCTGTTTTGAGTTGTGATTAGAGTTGATAACGTGCGCTTAAAGGCAACTTCCTGTGCTTAGCTACGTATCGCAAACAATCGACTGAAGTCGCTTATTCACGACACTAGGCTAATGCTCGGAAGTTAACCGCCTTTAATCGCACTTCTATGCTTTTTGTCTTCTTGCGATTGCTGGTAAGATCATACCTAGCGCAATGAAGATGATTGGTGTGATGATGTTTAAGCTTAATTGGAACCACCATGTTGAAGGGTTAGCAGCGTATGAAAGCTTAGGAATCATGCCCATCAAACAAGCGAAGGCGGTGAAGAAGAAGCACCAACTACCGACGATTAAGCCGATTTTAGGGTTCTTAGTAAAGTGATATTCTGACGTGAATTTCTTAAGTTGTTTATTCAAGAGGATATAAGCTAAGAATACCCAGAGATAACGAAGTGGCATAACAACTGAGTTTAAGTTTAATAACCAGTTGTAAAGTTCGTTCATGTTACCAATCCCTAGGGCAGGCACGATAATCAAGAGACCAACGAGGACCCCAGTTAACATGTAACCTTTAGTTGGGATGCCTTTTTTGTTGAGTTTTGAAAGACCTTTAGGAATGAAGTTGCTATCAGCGTCGCCCAATAAAATTTTAAGTGGGGCATCAATTGAAAAGGCTAGCGCTGAGATTTGTGCGAGTGTATTTGCTAAGGCGTAAAGAATAACGAAGAGTGGTCCAACGTGGTAGAAAACACC
Source organism: Latilactobacillus sp. (assembly GCF_033176295.1). NCBI lineage: Bacteria > Bacillati > Bacillota > Bacilli > Lactobacillales > Lactobacillaceae > Latilactobacillus > Latilactobacillus sp. The sequence goes on along the minus strand of NZ_JAMQEX010000004.1, from coordinate 8,159 downwards.
GAGACGATGGAAGGCTTCATAAGCACCGTTAGCCATTAAATCAGTTGGGATATGGTTTGAATCAAATAGCATGCCCATCCCAAATGAGCCTAGGATGGCACAAAAGGCCACCATGCCGGCTAAGACTAACATTCCTTTAGGGAATTCTTTAGCGGCATTTTTAGTATTGTTAACGTAAGGTGAAATCTTTTCAGCACCACCAACCGCGAACACTAACATTGAAATGGTTGTGAAATAGTTAACATCAAATTTAGGGATGTATGTTTTAATATTACCCATGTCTGGTGTGGCAATGTGAGCGCCTTTAGTCATAAAAGGGGCTGAAACTGCGAGAATGATGAAAAGAATTGACATCACAAACATAGCGGTTCCAGCAATACTCCCAATTCGGTTCAAGGTCGCGATTCCGCGCGATGATAGCCATAAGAAGAGCAAGAAAAGGACCAAACAGATGACCGAAACGGCCATTGATGAAATCGTATTGACGAAGTTTCCGTTACCCTTGAAAAGCCAGCTGAGTGCTATGAGAATCCCTTGTGGCTTTTGCGCAAGATATGGAATGTGAACAACCCAGTAAGTCCAAGCAGCGTAGTAAGCGAGCCGCTTAGTACTTGTTGCTTTAATCCAGGAAGAAACACCACCGTTAGCATCTTTAAAAGTAGAACCTAATTGACCAACGATTAATGCGTAAGGAACGAAATATAAGAGCATGATCAGAATCCAAGACGTGATAACGGAGAGACCTTGTTGCGCGTAGTTATTAACCACGTTACCAAGACCCCAAACCGCTACAAAGGCAATAAGTGCAACATTATACCAACGAAGCTGTTTCGATTTAGATTGCATAAGAGCAACCTCCTTTTATAAGTATACTTTGAATATAATCGAAATTTAATCAAATGGCAATCCTAAATTAAGGAATTTGTGAATAAAATCGTTTAAGCTATTGCGGGTTTTATAGCTTATAATAGGATAAAAGAAAAGTTATTGGAGGATGAACGCTATTGGAAAACGGACGAATCAGACGTGCCAGCCGCTTTAATAAAACCCGCTTTGTTTTTATTTTAAAAGGGTTATTAGTCGGGGGTGTGACAGGCTTAGTAGTCAGTTTGTTTCGACTTGCGATTGAAAAAGGCTTAGCACTAACGATTAAGTTGTATCAAAGCTTGCATAGTCAACCACTTAACTGGTTGTGGATAATCGGTGCTAACTTGCTAATAGGCTTGGTTGTGGCGCAGCTATTGAAAAAAGAACCTAATATCAGTGGTTCGGGGATTCCCCAAGTGGAAGGGCAACTAGAAGGCGAATTTGAGCTAGCTTGGTGGTCGATTCTTTGGCGCAAATTTGTTGGTGGTATTTTAAGTATTGCGCCAGGCTTATTCCTAGGACGTGAAGGCCCCTCAATTCAATTAGGGGCGGCAGTCGGTCAAGGCGTAGCGGACCGCTTAGACGATCACGGCGCTGATCGCCGTATTTTAATCGCTGGTGGGGCGGCGGCTGGTTTATCGGCCGCTTTTAACGCACCAATTGCTGGAACCTTTTTCGTACTGGAAGAAATCTATCATAATTTTTCCCCACTTGTTTGGCTAACCGCATTGACCAGTGCAATCGGGGCCAACTTCATCTCATTGAATTTTTTCGGATTAACGCCCACGTTGCACATTACGTATACACATAATTTACCGATTAATCAGTATTGGCATCTGATTCTTTTAGGGATTGTGCTCGGGTTGTTGGGCTACGTCTATCAAAAAACGTTGCTTTGGTTACCGCAGTTTTATAAGCGATTACCAGTGCCTAAATATTATTGGGGCTTATTGCCGTTAGTGCTTGTATTGCCCATCGGTTACTTTTGGCCAACGGTCTTAGGTGGCGGGAATGGTTTGATCACACAATTAGGCCAACAAGTGCCAACTTTAACCACGGTGGCATTGTTACTAGTTTTGCGGTTTGTTTTCTCAATGATTTCGTATGGTTCTGGCTTGCCAGGGGGGATCTTCTTGCCCATCTTGTCACTGGGCGCACTAATTGGGGCCGTCTATGGCTTAGTGATGGTCCAATTGGGCTGGTTAGCACCGGTTTATGTCCCTAATCTAATTATTTTTGCGATGGGTGGTTATTTTGCCGGCATCGGGAAAGCACCGTTTACGGCGATTTTATTGGTAACCGAAATGGTCGGGACACTCACCCATTTAATGCCGTTGGCGATTTTATCGTTAGTCGCGTATGTCGTGGTTGATTTGATGGGTGGCGCACCGATTTATGCGTCGTTATTACAACGCCTAATTGGCCAACCCAAAACCGATATGGCACAATTTAAAGATCGTTTGGAAGTACCGATTTTTGCCGGGGCACCATTGGAAGATCATCAAGTCCGCGATGTTGCTTGGCCGGAAACTTGTTTATTAATTGCCGTGCGGCGCGGCGAAACGGAATTGATTCCGCATGGTGATACGCTGATTCGCGCGGGTGACACCTTGGTCATTTTAACCGATCATCACTTACGAGCAACCGTGCGGCGACAGATTGAAGCCGCTGCCCAAACCTTAAAAAAAGCGGATGAGAATCTCGTGAAATAATTGATAAAAAAGTGGTGATTAACTACTTTTTATGCTAAAGTATTAAAAGACAGTGTAGATAGAAAGGTAGGGAGTTAGGTTGGAAAATCTTATCCTGAACTTATTATTAATCGATTCAATCTTGATTGTGATCGCAGTCATGATGCAACCAAGTAAACAACAAGATGCATTGAGTGCTTTATCAGGTGGATCTGGTGACTTATTTGGTAAGCAAAAGGCTAGAGGATTTGAAGCCTTCATGCAGAAGGTAACAGTGGTCCTCGGAACTTTATTTTTCGTCTTTGCAATTGCATTAGTTTATTTATCATCACACTAAAGCAAGTAGGACGGATCGAATTCTAATAAGAACGTTGATGCGGTCTCCTGTTCAAATAGCAGGAGACCTTTTTAAATGAATTAAATCGGTCAAGTACTGGAGGCGGGTTTGAATGCAGTATCGGTTACCACAACCTTACTATTATGATAGTGGCCCTGTTGGCGTGGTGTTATTGCACGCTTATACAGGAAGTGCCAATGATGTTCATATGATGGGCCGTTTTTTAGAGAAACAGCAAATCAGTGTACTTGCACCGCATTTTACGGGGCATGCCACTTTTGAACCACTTGATATCTTAGAAGAAGGTAGTGTCCAAGCTTGGTGGGCGGATACAACGGCTGCCATTCAGAAGTTACAAGTTGCTGCCAAGAAACCACTATTTGTTTTTGGGTTGTCATTGGGTGGATTGTTCGCGATGCGCGCAATCGAAACGATGCCAGCGGTGATTGGTGGTGGCATTTTTAGCGCGCCAGTACTAGAAGGACCGACTGATAAATTAGAACCGCTATTTCTGGGTTATGCGCAACGCCTTTATCAGATGGCTGAAAAAACGGCCGCTGATCAAGCCGTTCAATTGGCCAAGATTAAGCAACAGTTACCACAACAACTACAAGCAATCGCTGATTTTAGCGCGTTAGTCACCGCCGATTTAGATCAGATTGGTGATAAGCCAGTCTTTATCGGTCAAGGTGGTCAAGATCAAGTGATTGATCCTAATGGCGCATCAGTATTAAAACAACGCTTAGAAGCACAACAAACACCAGTTGATTATCACTGGTATGACAATGCCGGTCACGTGATTACAGTCGATCGGGCACACCACCAATTAGAAACAGATGTTGAAGCATTTATTAAACGTTATGAGAAATAAGGAAGAGGTGTTGATTTGACACAAGTTGACCAAATGAAAGCTGCCATCTTAGCCATTTTTGCAGCAGATGAAACGCAACAATTAAACGTATCAGAAATCAGTGAACGAATCGGTGTGGCCGGCTCACAAGGATTCAAAGATTTAGTGAAAGTATTAGCCGAATTAGAAGGAGACAAGCACCTTTTAATGGATGATGCCGGTAAATTCAGATTACCAGCTAGCCAACGCTTAGTCGAAGGGGTTTTCCACGCCAACGATCGGGGTTTTGGTTTCGTCTCAATGGTTGATAAAGAACCAAGCGATCCAGATATTTTTATCGCACCACCAAACACAAACTTCGCAATGAATGGTGACACTGTTGAAGTGGCCATCATCAAAGAAGCAGAAGAAAACAGCCGCCGCGGTCCTGAAGGAAAAGTGGCTAAAGTGATTACGCGGGGGATTGAAGAAATCGTCGGCGAATTCATGCCTTATTCAGATATCCAAAAAGAAAAAACAGGCTTGATTGGTTACATTCAAAGCCATGCTAAAAAATTAAGCAGCTATTTAATTTACTTAACAGATAACGGTTTACACCCTCAAAAAGGAGACATGGTGCAAGTCGATATTACGTCATACCCAAGTATCGATACACCCGGCCAAATGCGCGGGATTGCCAAACAAGTCTTAGGGAATAAAAATGATCCTGGTGTTGATGTTTTATCAATTGTATACCAACATGATATTAAAACAGACTTCCCAGAAGAAGTTCGTTTACAATCAGAAGCCATTCCAGATACTGTTTTAGAAACAGATAAGTTTGGCCGCAAAGATTTAACCGACCAACCAGTTGTGACCATCGATGGCGACGATTCAAAAGATTTTGATGATGCCGTTAATGTCCGTCAATTGGACAATGGTCACTTCTACTTAGGCGTGCATATTGCCGATGTTAGTTATTACGTTACAGAAGGCTCACCATTAGATGCTGAAGCGCTCGAACGTGGGACAAGTACTTACTTAACTGATCGCGTGATTCCAATGTTACCATTCCGTCTTTCTAATGGGATTTGTTCATTGAACCCAGACGTTGAACGATTGGCATTAACTTGTGAAATGGAAATTGACGAACATGGTAACGTGGTCGATCACAACATTTTCCCAAGTGTTATCAAATCAACCGCTCGAATGACTTATAACAATGTTAATAAGATTTTGACGGATCAAGATGCTGACTTACGTGATCAATACGCACGTTTGGTGCCAATGTTTGAAACAATGGCTGAATTACACGAAATCCTCTTGAAGAAACGTCATAATCGTGGCGCAATCGACTTTGAAGAAGACGAAGCTAAAATCATTGTTGATGAAAACGGTAAGGCAATCGATATTGAATTACGTCAACGCGGTCTTTCAGAACGCATGATCGAATCATTCATGTTGGCTGCTAATGAAACTGTTGCAGAACATTACAGTACTGCTAACGCACCTTTCTTATACCGGATTCATGAAACACCAGATACTGATAAGATGAAGAACTTCTTCGAATTTATCACAGCTTATGGCATTCAAGTCCAAGGCTCAAGCAAAAAAGTAACACCAATGATGTTACAAGAAGTCTTGACACAAATTGAAGGTCAACCTGAACAACCCATTATTACAACAATGTTATTGAGAAGTATGCAACAAGCACATTATTCAGATGAATCACTTGGTCACTTTGGTTTGGCTGCTGAATTCTATACGCATTTCACATCACCAATTCGTCGTTACCCTGATTTAATGGTCCATCGTTTAATTCATAACTATGCTACTAACGGCATGACGATTGAAGAAAAAGAAAAATGGGCACCTAAGTTACAACCAATCGCTGAACAAACATCACTTGAGGAACGACGCTCAATTGATACGGAACGTGAAGTTGTTGATCTTAAGAAAGCTGAATACATGCTTGATAAGGTTGGTAATGAATACGATGCTGTTATTAGTTCCGTGACAAGCTTCGGGATGTTTATCGCCTTACCAAGTACGGTTGAAGGCCTTGTACACATCTCTCAAATGAAAGATGATTACTATAGCTTTGTTGAAAGTCAATTGGCTTTAGTGGGCGAAAGAACACATAAAATGTTCCGAATTGGCCAACCAGTACGGGTTAAAGTCGCTAATGTTGACTTAGATGCACATTCTGTAGACTTCGAATTATTAGCAAGCGAGGAAGTTCCCTTGGCTTCTGCTGAAATTTTGAGTAAGATAGAAGCAAGACCTAAGCGCCCAACTCGCCCAAGAGACCATGAAAAAGGCGGTCAACGACGTGGTGACCAAAAGAAAAACAGTCATCCAAGACGACCAGTGGCTAAAAAGGACTCACAAAAACGTACTTTTAAAAAGTAGGTGATTGAATGGCAAAGAAACATCCACAAAAACCAGCTAATTTGATTGCACAAAACAAAAAAGCTGGGCATGATTACAATATCCTAGAGACATTTGAAGCAGGGTTAGTTTTAACTGGGACCGAGATTAAATCGGTTCGTAAGGGGAAAATTAGTTTGCGTGATGGCTTTGCACGTGTTCGTAGGGGCGAAGCTTATCTAGAAAATGTCCATATCAGTCCTTATGAACAAGGCAACCAATTTAACCATGATCCATTGCGTAACCGGAAATTATTGTTACACAAAAAGGAAATTGCTAAAATTGGTGCTTTGACCAAGGACAAAGGGATTACAATTGTTCCGTTACGTGTTTATTTAAAACACGGTTTTGCTAAGGTCTTAATCGGCGTTGGTGAAGGGAAACGGGAATACGATAAACGAGAAACGCTCAAGCGCAAGGAACAAGATCGTGAAATGGCAAGAGCACTACGAAAACGCTAATTAAAAGAGGTCGGACGATATTGTCCGACCTCTTTTTTAGTTAGTGTTGTAAAAAAACTTGAAGGATTACGCTTTAATCATTACTATAGGGGGTTGAAGTGAACTAAACAAATACCTTTATTTTCTTGACGAGAAATTTGTAATAGTTAACACTAAAACGTAATAGCATTAACCATCGTTATTCTGTATAATTAATCTGGAATAGCGATAACGTAGGGGGGCTTAAGCAAGATGCAATTCAAGAAAATCGGTTTAATGATTCTGACAGGGCTGATGATTATTGTGACGACAGCAGGACCAGTCAGCGCTGCCAGTCTTAGTGAATTAAAACAACAAGAAGATCAAACACAAAAAAGTATCGATACGATCAACGGTAAAATTCAAAGCACGTTAACCAAAGTGAATACTAAATATCAAGAAGTTGATCAATTAAAAACGAAAATTACAGAAAATGAAGAACATATTAATAAGGCCGAAACGATTTTAGCGGCTCAAAAAAAGGAATTGGCGGAACGAAAAGATTATGCCAAGGCCCACTTGCAGGCATTACAAAAATCAGAAGATAATCGGGATGTCTTAAATACTTTATTATCGGCTGATTCATTGAGTGATCTATTTAGTCGCGTCTACACTTTGACGATTCTACAAGATGCGGATAATCAAAATATGACTGATTTAGCAACTAGTTATCAGAAAATGGTGACAATTCAAAAACACTTAGAAGAAAGTAAGGCCGCTTTAGACAAACAAAAAAAGGATTTAGACCAGCAAACGGCTGATTTACAAAAGCAAGTCGATCAGATGAAAAAAGACTTGAGCCAGAGTCAAAAACAACTTGCTGATATTAGTAAAAAGAAGATTGAAGAACAAAAACGAGAAGCTGAAGAACAAGCTAAAGCCGCTGCTAAGGCGAAAAATGAGGCTGCCGCTAAAGCTGCTAGCCAAAAATTATCAGCAGTCAATAATCAACAACAAGCCGCGCTAGCTGCTGCTGCCAAAGGAAAGCCCGGACAGACAATTGAAGTGCAAGCGACGGCTTATTCAACGGCAGAACCAGGCTTAAGTCGCTACGGGCATTGATTTGGTGAAAACCCTAATTGTATTGCTGTTGATCCAAAAGTTATTCCGTTAAATTCGCTTGTTTTGGTGCCAGGATATGGTTATGCAATTGCAGGTGATACGGGTGGTGCCATTAAGGGCCACATTATTGATGTTCACTTCCCAAGTGTTGCCCAATGCGTCAGTTGGGGACGACGTCATATTGCAATTACGATTATTAAATAAATTTAAAGCAGCCCTAGTTAGGGCCGCTTTTTTAGTAAAAAAAGGGCATTTCAGCTCATTAATAGTCTATTTAGCAAAATTTTACTTAATTTAATAATATGTCTGTTGAAACATGTTCTTTAATACTATAAACTGGTATATGCTTCATTATGATTTATTTTAAGCGCGCGTTTTATAATCAAGTTAGCCAAATACTTTTAGCTAATTGATAAAATAAAAAACACCAAGACAAATCTCTGTTATCATTGATGTTCCTACAC